>JALQUL010000069.1 GCA_023260735.1 Limnohabitans sp.
TCAAACGCTCGCCAATACTACCGTACATGACCAAAGGCAACTGCTGAGTGGGATCAGCACCATCAATTAAACTTTCAACTGATATCACTGTTTCAGCCAAAATTTGAGCCGCAAGCTCATCATCATGTTCAAACTCAAAAACAATTGGAGCCAAGCTGGCAAATTCAAATTGCCCCGCCCTACAACACCAGTCTAACAAGCTACTACCGGTACTAGCAACACTTTCCATTACCGCTAGTGTTAAAGGCGTGTGAGCTCTTCTAGCATCTGCTGCATGCTGCGTCATGTTGATGGCTTTCAAGCCCATAGCAGCCCCACTTCCTTCATCACCAGATGGAAAGCCCCAACCGCCCACGGTGATGAGATTACCATCTACATGTAAAGCTTGACCAATACTGCCAGTTCCTGAAATGACCAAACTTCCGGGGCAAGATTGATGTGCACCTAACAAGGCAGTCAAGACATCGGACTCGACGATTAAAGCGCCAAAACCTGGGTTAGATGCAATTAAATTATTGCGCCAGTTATCATTATTGGCACCAGCCACACCAATACCAACAGCAAATCGGTCTAATGGCACTCTTAAACCATTTTGATCAGAAGATGATTGTATGGCTCGCATAATCGCTTGTTGAACACTTAGCCAACCATTATCGACACCCGCAATTAAGCCCGAAGCACCTGCTCTGCCCTCGCCCACCAAACTTCCATCGACATGAATGACGCGGGCACGAGTTTTACTGCCCCCACCATCGACCCCTACTACATATTCGATATTGGCCGGTAACTCTCCGGCAATTGGTAGGCGGCTCATTTGGCATTAGCCGAGCGCATATTGCCCGGGCGTAAACGTAAAGAGGCGACTCCATTTTTCTTAAATAGATAAAATGAGTCTGGGCAAGCTTGGATCATGACGCTATCGCCAATATCCACACTGGCATTGCCATCTCCCTTGACAACTAAATATTGTCCGTCATCGGTTTTTAAATACAACAAATTAGCCTCCCCAAGATGTTCAACTAACACAATTTCTGCATGAAATGAAGCCTGATTGGTAGAAGCCACTTCGGATGGATGTACCACGCTACAGTGTTCGGCACGCAAACCCACCTCCACGGACTCCCCAACCGCAATGTTGGAGCAATCTACTGACACCCAAAATTGACTACCGTTTTTAAGCTCTACTTTAGCACCATCAGCACTTGTTTCAAGCACCTTTGCCGGTAATAAATTAATAGTAGGCGAACCAATGAAAGTAGCTACAAATCGATTAACCGGTTGATGGTAGAGTGTAAGGGGTGTACCTACCTGCTGAACTCTACCTTCGCTTAAAACCACTATTTTATCGCCTAGAGTCATTGCCTCTACTTGATCGTGAGTCACATAAACCACCGTCGCATCAAGTTGCCTTTGCAAGCGGGCTAGCTCAATTCTGGTTTTGGCTCTAAGAGCTGCATCTAAATTGGAAAGTGGTTCATCAAATAAAAACAATTTAGGATTTCGAACAATTGCCCTACCAATGGCTACTCGTTGACGTTGTCCACCCGATAACTCTTTGGGATACCTATCGAGGTATTTATCAATACCTAAAGATTTTGCAGCTTGCCGTACCTGTTGCTCTATTTGATCCTTACCTTCCCCGTTTATTCTTAAGCCAAAGGCCATGTTTTTATAAACCGTCATATGGGGATAAAGCGCATAACTTTGAAAAACCATGGCAATGCCACGTTCAGCAGGAGGCAAATTATTGACTACAACATCATCAATTCTTAATTCACCGCTAGTAATAGACTCAAGGCCACACAATACCCTTAACATGGTTGATTTTCCGCATCCACTTGGACCCACCAAAACCACTAACTCACCATGTTTGATCTCTAAACTTACATCGTGTAGAACATGGGTATTGCCATAGGATTTATTGATATTTTTTAAAGATACGCTTGCCATAATTTATTATTAATTTCAAGTTAATTATTTGGTATTGTGAAGCTTTTTAATACTTTTATTTCACTGCCCCAGCAGTAATTCCACGTATTAATTGTCTTGAAAATATCGCATATAAAACCACCACAGGAATAATAGCTAACGAGACAGAGGCTAATACTGCATTCCAATCAGTAGCATATTGACCAACAAACTGTTGAATACCTAGAGTAATGGTTTGTGTTTCGTCGGAGGGCGCTAAAATAAGCGGAAACCATAAATCATTCCAAATAGGTACCATAGTAAACACAGCCACCGTCGCAATAGCTGGTTTTATTAGGGGCAAAATCACTTGAAAAAATATTTTAAATTCTCCCACTCCAAGAACTCTTTCTGGAACCGGGCCACATCTTCAGCCTCGATTGACTTGATCGGTGCCAGCATACAAGTCACCTTCAAAATGAAGCGTATTCACTCCACGCCACCGAAGAATGCGCGGATTTCCA
>JALQUL010000071.1 GCA_023260735.1 Limnohabitans sp.
TATAAATTTCATACGAATTTTATAGTAGAATACTAATATTGATTCAGTGGGGTTCTTAGCTCAGTTGGTAGAGCGGCGCCTTTACACGGCGTAGGTCGGCGGTTCGAGACCGTCAGGACCCACCACTCATTCAATAACAAAAATAAGTCAGTTTAGCTGGCTTTTTTTTCGTCTATTGTTTTATATATCACTCTTGTCGTTTGGTTTTAAGCTATCAAGCACATTGCTCATTAAAGTAAAAGTTGTCTCTGCTTATTCTATTTTTATCGAGTTGGGTGAGAGTTTAAAACTCAATTAAAAAAATAAATCAGCTAGATGTATGATTACTCCATTACATCTATGCTACTAAACTTATTTTCCAAACCTATTTAAAACATAATTGCTCATACTTTTTGCAAGCTCTTCTTCGGGAAAAAACACCTTATTGAAAGCTTCTTTTTCTAACAGAGTAAGCTCTTCAAGTTGATCACACTTTGCCAATACCTCAATTTTAGTATTGAGTTTTTTGGCTATGCTCATTATTTGTCTCACATCTAAAGTATGTGCTGTAGTTATCACCAGTAAACTTGCATTAGTAATATGTGCTTGAATTAAAACATTTGGATCTAGTAAATCACCTGTAACAGCTACCGCACCCTTGGCTCGTATTCGTTCAATCAGTTCTCGGTTATTATCTACTACAACAAACGGAATACTAGATTCGGCTAAAGTTTTTGCGATTCGTTGACCTAAATTACCATAACCCACTAGTACTATATGTCCCGACAAAAAACGAACAGGCGTGGAGGCGGGAAGTTCTGCTAACGGGTCTATTCTTACTTCTAAATGAGATTTAAATTTCAATTTAAATTTAACGCGTAACCACGCTTCTAACGGTTTTATTCCAGCAAAAAGGAATGGATTTAATGCTATAGATATCAAGGCTCCTGCAAGTATTAAACTCTGGCCTTCTGGAGGCAAGAGTTTTAAACTAACACCAAGCCCAGCTAAAATAAATGAGAACTCACCAATTTGAGCTAAACTTGCTGATACAGTTAATGCGATATTAAGTGGATACCGCATAGCAAGTACCAAAGCGACTGCAGCCAATGATTTACCAAGCACAATAATGCCGACCACAATTAAAACTTGTAAAGGTCTTTCAAGCAATACCATTGGGTCAAATAACATTCCCACCGAGACAAAAAATAAAACTGAGAAAGCTTCTCGAAGGGGCAACGAATCTTCGGCAGCACGGTGACTAAACTCAGATTCACGCATGACCATACCGGCAAAAAATGCACCTAATGCAAACGATACACCAAATAGTGCAGTTGCTATGTAAGCAATACTTACGGCTGCAGCAATCACACAAAGGGTAAAAAGTTCCCTGGATCCTGTTCGTGCTACATACCATAATAAAGCTGGGAAAAGTCTACGTCCCACCACTAACATAAAAACTATAAAAGCAGTTACTTTTAAAAAAGTTGTTCCTATAGTTTGCCATAGTTGCATTTGATCCGTAGCTTGATGACTCCCATTAAGAGTAGTAGCTAGTGTTGGCAATAAAACCAAAACAAGAACCATTGCCAGGTCTTCAATAATTAACCAACCTACCGCAATACGACCATTAATCGATTCTAAAATTCCGTTGGCTTCTAGTGCCCTTAGTAAGACCACTGTACTTGCAACTGAAAGAGAAATACCAAAAACCAAAGCAGCACCTAAACTCCACCCCCAAGTCATGGCAACGCCAGCACCCAGTACAGTTGCTACTATCATTTGTAATACAGCACCAGGAAATGCTATTTTTCGTACATCCAATAAGTTATTTAAAGAAAAATGAAGTCCAACTCCAAACATCAATAACATGACACCAATTTCGGCAAGTTCAGCAGCAAGTGCAGTATTCGCTACAAATCCAGGAGTAAATGGCCCGATTAAAACTCCTGCTAATAAATATCCAACTAGGGCTGGAAGTCTTAAACGCACAGCTATCAATCCAAATACAAGTGCAAATCCAAGTGCAGAGGCAATAGTAGTAATAAGAGGAATACTGTGGAGTACTAGACCATTGTCTGTTACTGTGGCTCCAGTTGGCGTGAGCATAAACACTCCTTAAAAAATAGATAGACCGTTTGTAGCTAATTTTTGCTAGTATAAAATGATTAATTGAATTTTGGTTTTAAAGCGTCTAATTAGCCCTGCATTCTTTTTATTTCATTTAACATAATATACATAGCTTTCCCCTTGATTCTATAAACTAAAAATTTTAGAGTGCTTCATAAATTTCCCGCTTTTGTGCAATTACAAGAGGGGAATTTAAATGAGTAACAAACCAGTCATTGTTTCGATCGTAAGCACCAAGGGTGGTGTAGGCAAAACGACTCTAACTGCCAACTTGGCAGGACTATTAGCTAATTTAGGCTTAAAAGTGTTGGCGATTGATGCCGATATGCAGCCTAGTTTAAGCAAATATTATCAATTAGAAAACAACCCAATAAGCGGACTCGCAGAGGTTTTGTCGAGAGGTGGCATTGTCACTGAAGAAGACATTGTTCAGACCAATATTCCTAATTTAAAAATAATCGTCAGCAATATGACGGATGCCACCCAAGCGTGGCTCAAAACTAGGGTAGATAGTTTAATTCTATTAAAGTCAGCAGTAGCAAGCCCCATCATTGAAGAAAACTTCGATGTGGTTTTAATTGACACCCAAGGTGCAAAGGGTGAGTTGCAACGGACGGCTGCAATGGCTTGCGACTTTATGGTTAGTCCATTCGTGCCTGACA
>JALQUL010000393.1 GCA_023260735.1 Limnohabitans sp.
CCAATCGCGCGAGGCCCGAAGGTCCCCCGCTTTCATCCAGAGATCGTATGCGGTATTAGCCACTCTTTCGAGTAGTTATCCCCCACGACTGGGCACGTTCCGATATATTACTCACCCGTTCGCCACTCGCCACCAGGATTGCTCCCGTGCTGCCGTTCGACTTGCATGTGTAAGGCATGCCGCCAGCGTTCAATCTGAGCCAGGATCAAACTCTATAGTTCGATCTTGAATTATTTTGATACTGCATTACTGCAGCATCGACTCATTTGGAATTGAAGTGAACTTTCATTCTCTTCTTTTATTCATGAGCATTTGTGACCTACTGTTACCAACAGGTCTGATTTTTATTCTAAAAATCTGGCAATCGCCTTCAAATGCCCACGCTTATCGGCTGTATATTTTTAAAGAACTGCGTTATAATGAACAATTGACAAGCTGTTAGGCTAAGCAATTATTTTCTTATTCGCTAGCAACACTGCGATGAGTGAAGCCTTGAATTCTATCACATTTTTTAGCAACTTGTAAAGTATTTAAAAATTATTTAGCAACAACTTTAAACTCTACATTTTGCTACTCAGAACATTTGCATTTTATTGCAGTGTTAGTGACCTGAGCCTTGAATTATAACCTGAAAATTTACTTAAAAACCAACAAGTTAAATTCTTTTTTATCAGCCAGTTTAATTAAGAAACTTAACCAAACTGTTTACTTTCTTTTAAGCATGAATGCTTATTGTTAGCAGCTGAGCCTGTTATTGTAGCACTAATTTTTAGCTGTTTTAAATAAAGTTTTAAACTTTATTTAGTACTCTTTAAAAGAGCCAACCAAAAACTATGCAGGTGTTTTAAAAGCAAAAGCAGTTAAAACTAACAAGCCTCGCAAACAAGTCATCAATAAAGGTTTGTTGCTTGCTGAGCCTGCTATTCTATACTGAAATCAACTACTTTTGCAATAACCATTCACTTATTTGTAATTATTTAGCGAATTATTCCTTCAGCGCCCCCAAAAAATTATTTTTTCAAATCATAAGCTTATGATTTTTGTTTTTTTATTTGTTTTTGGGGATATTGATGTACTTAATTGAAGCACTCTTCGTTTCATTTTTAACTTCGGCACCCTTATTTTTTGATCGCTAGCCCTATTTATCGTTTGAATTGTAAAAACTCAATCTAGGCTCACACCACTCCTATATGAATGCTGTTGTATACATCTATATAAATGTGTGGTTGGTGGGCAAAACTCTCTTGCTTGTTTGAGTCACCTGAAAAACCACAATATTTGACAAAAAACTAACCCTTATTTAATCAAATAATGGGATTTTGCGGCTTCATAAATACCCTGTCGTTAGGGACTTGTTTAATTTCGCTTGGCCAATAAAGCACTAGCGGCTCTAGATTGCGTTTTGCGATTCAGAAATTGACTGATCATTTGGCCAGCATTTATTAACTTTTCTAAGTTAATGCCGGTTTCAATACCCATACCCTCTAACATATACACCACATCTTCAGTAGCTACATTACCAGTTGCACCTTTTGCATAGGGACAACCGCCTAAACCAGCCACTGATGTATCGAACTGCCAGACACCTAATTGCATGCTGGCCAGTGTGTTAGCTAATGCTTGGCCATACGTGTCATGAAAATGACCTGATATTTGATCAATAGAATAATGTTTTAAAGTAGCCTCTATGGCTTTTTGTACTTTATAAGGTGTGCCGACACCAATAGTGTCTGCTACCCCTACATGCTCTACACCTATTTCTTTCATTAATTTAGCTAACATTTCTACACGGGCAGGTGCAATTTCACCCTCATAAGGACAGCCTACGGTGCAAGACATTGCTCCTCTAACGCTTATTCCCGCTTGTTTAGCTGCTTCTACTACAGGTCTAAAACGTTCAATACTTTCTTCTATTGAACAATTAATGTTTTTTTGACTAAATGCCTCACTAGCAGCACCAAATACTACGATTTCATCTGGCTGACTTGATAAAGCGGCTTGAAAGCCCAGCATATTGGGTGTTAAGACCGAATAACGTACACCCACTTTTCTTTCGATGGCCGCCATTACCGCACTATTGTCTGCCATTTGAGGCACCCATTTAGGACTGACAAAACTGGTGACCTCAATTTCGGTAAGGCCTGCATCTTGCAACATATGTACCAAAGCCACTTTTACTTCAATGGGCACTGCCTGTTTTTCGTTCTGCAAGCCGTCTCTCGGGCCAACATCGACTAATTGTAAGCGGGACAACCCAAGATGAAGTGC
>JALQUL010000409.1 GCA_023260735.1 Limnohabitans sp.
GTGATTCACCTGGATGAGACAACCTGACTGTGCCTCGTGCCATAGAGTCTTCCACACTACGAACAATTAGTTCTGCGCCTAATTCTTTGGCCCTGCTATCGCGAAAATCGGTCACTTCTTTAAAGTTATGACCGGTATCAATCATGAGTAATGGAAACGGAATACGGCCCACACCAAAAGCTTTTTCAGCACATTTTAAAAGTACCAAAGAGTCTTTCCCACCAGAGAATAAAATAGTGGGACGTTCAAAACTGGCCGCTGTTTCGCGCAAAATATAAATCGTTTCTTCCTCTAGAGCATCAAGATGCTGATTGCTAAGGCCTTGTAAATTAGAGTGTGAAGTAATGGCGTTCATGGCTTTAAGTTGAATAGGGTAAAAATAAATAATGACTTGATGTGTTTATGATGGGGTTTTGGCATGCAAACCGCATTCTTTCAGTGATGCATCTTCCCACCACCAACGACCCGAGCGAGGGTCTTCGCCTAATGTGACCGCACGAGTGCAGGGTTCGCAACCAATGCTGGGGAAAAACTGATCGTGCAATACGTTGTAGTTGACTTGGTGGGTTTGAATATAGTGCCAAATATCACCCCATGACCAAGCAGCTAAAGGATTGATTTTGACCCGGCCAGTGCTGTTTACTTCTGATTCATCAATAAAGGGCACGACAGAACGAGCGCCTGATTGTTCGCGGCGCAGGCCTGTTAACCAAGTTTTTTTACCAGCTAGAGCACGCTCTAATGGTTCTAATTTACGAATTTGGCAACAGGCTTTGCGTAACTCAATGCTTTCATAAATTGCGTCAAGACCATGAGTTTGAATATAGGTTTGCACATCGTCAGCTTGTGGGCTATATACCGTTAATAAGTCACCTAACTGGGCCTTAGTTTTTTCAAGCAAGTCTAAAGTTTCAGCATGTAAACGGCCCGTTTCTAGAACAAATACTGGAATAGCAATACCATTATTTTGAGCAATGTGGGTTAGCACCATATCTTCTGCACCAAGGCTGCTAGCTTGCACCACAGGGCCGTACTCTGTGATTGCTTTTTGTAACAGACTAATCGTATCTTGCAGCAATGCGTCAAAGTGTGTACTTTTTTGGGCATACAAAGTAATCGCCTTGGCTTGTACAGCAGTATTGGTTGGCGATAAAAAACTCATACCAGATGAGGTATTAGCTAAATTAGAAGAAATGTTGGAGACGTCGTTGCTCATAATTAGTCGTAAATTAAGAAATAAAAAAGGTTAAAAGCAACTAAAAATTAGGCTTGAACAAAATGGGGTAATACATCAGCCGCATCACCTTGATAAAAATCTTGGTAACGTTGTAACTGGCGTTTGGCTATTTCTAGTGATTGGTCAGCACGTAAAACAGCGCTGCTAAATCCACAGCGTTGCATTTGTTCGACTTGGTCAACCAAAACATCGCCAACGGCACGAATATCACCTTTAAAACCTAAGCGACGCCTTAATAAAAAGGCTTGTGAATAGGCTCTGCCATCAACAAATTTTGGAAAACTCAATTCAATGCGTTCAATACCTGTAAGGTCAAGGTCTCGGGCGTCAAGGTCGTTTTGTGGGCGCAAAACACCTGCTGGTAAATCAGTACTTGAGACAGTGGCACTGCTGGCAGCATCAGCTAAAAATAATTCAATCATTTTAAAACTCGTATTCAATAAATGGTGATTAGATGGCAGTCATGTAAAAACAGCTTAATCGACAGAAGAGTCGGCCACTATTTTTGGCGCTGATGGTCTAACGGCAGTGCTAATACGCATTGCATTGGCTGCTGTTTTAAAGGGTTCAAGTCCTAATCGTTTCACTGAGTTAATAAATGTTTCAGAGGCTTGGCGTTGGTTTGCATAGGTGTCTAAAATGGCCTCAATTACATGAGGGACTTCAGAAGCAGCAAAGCTAGGACCAATGACTTTTCCTGCTACTGCAGCGCCGCTTAAAGCCGAGCCGTCAGAGCCACCAAGGGTAATTTGATACCATTCTTGACCGTCTTTATCAACACCTAAAATACCAATGTGACCGCTGTGGTGATGACCACAGGAATTGATACAACCACTAATGTGTAAATCAATTTCGCCTAAGTCATGTAACTCATCAAGGTCTTGATAACGCTCTGTAATGGCCGCTGAAATAGGCAGTGATCGAGCGTTAGCTAAGGCGCAGAAGTCACCGCCTGGGCAAGCAATCATATCGGTTAATAAGCGGGTGTGGGAACGGGCTAAATCGGCTACTTTGGCTTGTTCATAAAGAGCGGGTAAATCTATTTTTCGCACCCATGGTAAGACCAAGTTTTGATCATGACTTACTCTTGCTTCACCAGCGCTAAAAGTGTCAGTTAAATCGGCAGCATAAGACAATTGCTCGGCATTGGCGTCACCAGGTGAGTGGCCAGGGCGTTTAAATGAAAGCGTAACGATAGCCAAAGCTGGGTTTTTATGATCGGCAACGTTTTGTTTGAGCCAACGTAAATAAGCGGTATCTTCGGAGTAGTCTTTGCTAGCTCGATAAGCCGGTGCTGTTAGGTCACGAACGGGAGCAATAAATGAACGGCTCACACGATCAAATTCAGCTTGGGTAATAGTATGAACGCCACCATC
Source organism: Limnohabitans sp. (assembly GCA_023260735.1). Lineage (GTDB taxonomy): Bacteria > Pseudomonadota > Gammaproteobacteria > Burkholderiales > Burkholderiaceae_C > JALQUL01. Next base: position 2,614 of record JALQUL010000409.1, read on the forward strand.
ATTTTGCAAAATGGCTTGGTATTCAGCGTTGACTTCGTCTTTATAACGTTGGCCTTCAGCTTTGACTAAAATTTTAATACGTGCTTTATAGGCATTATCGCGGCGACCCCAACGGTTATAAACACGTACCACTGCTTCGAGGTAATTTAAAATTTGATTCCAAGGTAAAAAGTCAGTGAGTTCGCTAGCAATCACGGGTGTGCGGCCCATACCACCACCTACAAACACTTTAAAACCTACTTCACCAGCTGCATTTTTTAAGGCATATAAACCCACATCATGCCAGAGGGTAGCGGCCCTGTCTTCGGTAGCTCCAGTAATCGCAATTTTAAATTTACGCGGTAAAAAAGCAAACTCAGGATGCAGTGTGCTCCATTGACGCATGATTTCAGCCAAGGGACGTGGATCGACTAATTCGTCGGTTGCGACACCTGCACGCTCATCGGTGGTGATATTACGAATACAGTTGCCTGAGGTTTGAATGCCATGCATATTGACAGTGGCTAACAAATCCATTACGTCGGCAGATTTTGCCAACGGAATCCAGTTAAATTGCACGTTTTGTCTGGTGGTGAAATGACCAACACCAGAGGGTAATGAATTGAGGTCAGACAAACCTGGGTTGGCGGTATCTAAATCGTTTTGTTCTTTTTTATCGTAGTCACGAGCAATTTGAGACAAAACACGTAATTGTGGGCTAGAGATTTCGCCGTAAGGTACTGCTACCCTTAACATAGGAGCAAAACGTTGTATATACCATCCGTTTTGCAAGCGCAAAGGTCTAAATTCTTCTGCGCCTAATTCACCTTTTAAATAACGCTCATCGTCATTCAATTTATTTTCCCAGTCGTTCGCATCTTGTGAAAGGTCGATTTCTTCGGCAGTCCAGAATGAGGCTTCTGAAGTCTTGTACCATTGCCAAAGGTCATGATGTTTAATTGGAAAACACCAAACTTCAGCGGTTACATTAGTTATTGAATTATATGATGTTGCGGTTCCGACTGATACATAATCGGTTGTACCATCAAAGAACATAGAACCACCAGTACTTCCTGTGTTATAGTAAAAAACTGTGGTATTAC
>JALQUL010000411.1 GCA_023260735.1 Limnohabitans sp.
GTAAGTAACTTGATAATTAGGGCCACTGACTACGACTTGCGCGGCTGGATAATATTGGGTTTGACCAATTGGTACACCCACCTCTATCGATTGAGCACTGGCTAAACCGGACACCAAACTCATACCACTAACAAAGGTAGCCGACGCAATTAGACGAAGCGTTTTAGATTGTGATTTCATGATGAACTCCTTCAATAAAAGTGAACTAGTACAATTAACTTGTAGTTATTAAACAGCTGAGCCCGCCAAAAGTTGCATGTTTAGCCACTTAACTGGTATCAAAACGTAATTAATATTTACTTACAATTAGAGAAATTGCTTTTTAGCAAAATCTTAGTGTCTGCAAAATGTTAAAATCAAAAAATGACTGAAACCTCAAAAACAACTACTGATTCTGCTGTTAAACCCAGCAATTTTTTGCGTCAAATCATCGAATCTGACCTAGAAAAACAAACTTACGCCTCCCGTTTGTGGGCTGGCAGTCCTGGTGATGCCGCTCATCATGCCGCAGGCCAACCCGACCCCGCTAAAATTCGGACTCGCTTTCCGCCCGAACCCAATGGCTATTTACATATTGGTCATGCTAAAAGCATTTGTATTAATTTTGGTCTAGCCCAAGATTACAACGGTGTGTGTCATATGCGTTTTGATGACACCAACCCAGAAAAAGAAGACCTTGAATACGTCAACAGTATTTTAGATGCGGTGCAATGGTTAGGCTTTGGTTGGCAAGCCAACGGCACCAATCACCTTTACCAAGCCAGTGATTATTTTGATTTTATGTATCGTGCTGCCGTGGCCTTAATAGAGGCCGGCCACGCCTATGTAGATGAACAATCGGCAGATGAAATGCGCCTCAACCGTGGTGACTTTAACAGGCCAGGTGTGAATAGCCCGTTTCGTAGTCGTAGCCCCTCTGAAAACTTAGCCCGTTTTGAGGCCATGCGAGCAGGTGAGTTAGCCGATGGTGCAGCCGTACTACGTGCCAAAATTGATATGGCAAGTCGCAACATCAATATGCGAGACCCTGCCATCTATCGTATTCGACATGCCGAACATCACCACACGGGTAACAAATGGTGTATTTACCCTATGTACACTTTTGCGCACCCCATCGAAGACGCCTTAGAACAAATCACGCATAGTATTTGTACCCTAGAATTCGAAGACCAAAG
>JALQUL010000421.1 GCA_023260735.1 Limnohabitans sp.
TTAAATAAGGAGCTAACTAACCATCCAAAATGACCGATTCACCTATATAGGGAAAGCCCCAATCGACATCAAAAACGTTTTTGGCATAATCAAAAACGTTTCTGGTAACAATAGTTCCAAACTCAATGCTGTTTCTTCCAATCCATAAACAGCTTATTTCAACTAAAGGGGATTTTAAGTATGAAAACAAGTATCAAACGCAGCATGCAGGCTGTTTTGTTAGCCACAGGTTTGTTAGGCGCTGGTATTAGCGCTCAGGCAGCGACGGTCACCATCGCCTGTGGTTCAGTAGGTCAAGATTATGAGTTTTGTAAACGCCACACTGACGAATGGGCGAAAAAAACAGGCCACACAGTCAAGTTATTTACTGCCCCCGCTTCTACTACTGACATCCTCGGCTTGTTCCGTCAAATGTTTGCAGCAAAATCTACCGACCTCGACGTTATTATGGTGGACGTGGTTTGGCCTGGTGTTATTAAAGATCACTTAGTTGACTTAAAACCTTATTCAAAAGGTGCTGAAAAAGCCCATTTCCCAGCTATTGTAGCTAACAATACCATTAATGGTAAATTATTGGCAATGCCTAGCTTCACAGATGCTGGCTTAATGTATTACCGCAAAGATTTGCTCGAAAAATACAAATTATCAGCTCCAAAAACTTGGGACGAACTAGCTGCTGCTGCTAAGAAAATTCAAGATGGTGAACGCGCTGCTGGTGCCACCGACTTCCAAGGTTATGTATTCCAAGCTAAAGCCTACGAAGGTTTAACATGTGATGCAGTTGAGTGGTTAGCCGCTTACAACGGTGGCTCTATTGTGGACGCCAAAGGAAATATTACGGTTAACAATCCCAATGCAGTAAAAGCCCTTAAAACAGCGGCTTCATGGGTGGGTACTATCTCCCCAACTGGCGTTTTAAACTATGCTGAAGAAGACTCACGTGGTGTGTTCCAAAACGGTAAAGCGGCCTTTATGCGTAACTGGCCTTATGCTTGGTCTTTAGGAAACAGTGCAGATAGCCCTGTTAAAGGCAAAATTGCAGTTTCAGCTCTCCCATCTGGTACGGTAGGTGGTAAAGGTGGTGCCGCTTTAGGTGGCTGGCAATTGGCGGTATCTAAATACTCTAAAAACGTTGCCGCTTCTGCTGATTTAGTCATGTTCATGACTAGCCCAGAAATCCAAAAAGAACGTGCCATTAAAGGCTCTTATAACCCCACTATCATGAGCTTGTATAAAGACAAAGAAGTCTTAGCTGCTAGCCCATTCTTTGGTGACTTGTATGATGTGTTCACTAATGCATCACCACGCCCATCTACTGTAACTGGTTTGAAATACCCAGAAGTAAGCCAAGCATTCTGGAATGCTACTCACGAAGTATTGTCTGGCAAAGCAACTGCTGAAGACAGCTTAAAAGGCTTAGAGGCTAAACTCAAACAAATCAAACGTACAGGCTGGTAAACCAACTACTCACATTAGACTTTATTTTAAAAGTCTAATGTGAGCTTGCTCATTCGCATTTTTTGCGCAGTCCAACTATAGAAGATCAATCCGAGCTTTGTAGTTTGAACTGCGCCTTATTATTCATAATGTATTTAATCACTGCTTCGGAGCCTTTGCGATGAAAGAAAAAACCAAAACCGCTTGGCTATTTGTGGCACCAATGATTATTGTCTTGGTGTTAATTGCGCTTTGGCCTTTGTGTAGAACTATTTGGTTTAGTTTTACCGATGCCAATATTAATGACCTTGAAGCGGCCAAATGGGTGGGCTTTGAGAACTATTACGGGGAATTTGGCCTTTTCGGCAATCCCAATTATTTAACTGGATTTTGGAAAAGCGATTGGGGTGTTTCAATTCTCAACACCTTGCGATTTTCTGTTGTCTCTGTGACTATTGAAACCATCTTAGGTTTAGCTGTCGCACTCTTATTACATCAAGAGTTTAAAGGACGTTCATGGGTAAGAGCTGCGGTATTAGTACCTTGGGCGATTCCTACCATTGTCTCAGCCAAAATGTGGGGCTGGATGCTCCATGACCAATTTGGTGTGATTAACCACTGGTTATTAAAATTAGGCATTATTAGTCAAAACATCGCATGGACCGCAGAGTCAGATTATGCACTTTGGACGGTGGTGGTAGTTGATGTATGGAAGACCACCCCTTTTATGGCCTTGTTAATTTTAGCAGCTCTACAAACCTTGCCAAAAGATTGTTATGAAGCAGCCAAAGTAGATGGTGTACATCCACTACGTGCCTTTTGGAAAATTACCCTACCCCTTATTAAACCGGCCCTAATGGTGGCAGTTATTTTTAGGTTACTCGATGCATTGCGTGTATTTGATTTAATTTTTGTTTTAACTTCAAGTAGCAATAGCACTATTAGTATGTCGGGTTTTGTGCGCCGCGAAATGGTCGATAACGGCTATATTGGATTTGGCTCTGCCGCTTCTACTGCACTATTTTTAATTATTAGCGCCTGCACCATTGTGTACATGAAAATAGCGAACGGTCCTCGCAAGGAGAGCAACTAATGAAGCGTCCACTTTTAGGCACTATTGCCCTTTATTTTGCAGCATTTTTAATCTCAGCTGTTTCGGTTTTTCCATTCATTTATGCGATTGGAACCTCACTTAAAACAGGCTCTGCATTATTTTCGACCGAAATTATTGTGAGCAACCCTAGCTTTGAAAACTATATTAGTTTATTTAAAGTAGCCGAACATCCGTTTGGCACTCATGTCTTGAACTCTATTATGGTTTCTTCATTAGTGGTGGCCGTATCATTATTTTTAGGCGTGAGTGCTGCTTATGCATTAGGTCGTATTAACTTTAAGGGCCGAGGTCTTTTACTTGCGACAATACTTGGCGTTTCAATGTTTCCGCAAGTAGCCGTTTTATCGGGTATGTTTGAACTGATTCGTTTTTTAGGTTTGTATAACCGAGCAATTGGATTAGTTTTACCCTATCTTATTTTTACCTTACCATTTACTGTTTGGGTACTCACCACCTTTATGCGTGACTTACCACAAGAACTAGAAGATGCTGCCATTATGGATGGTTGCTCACCCGCTCGTGTAGTGGTGCAAGTATTTATGCCTTTGTTATGGCCAGCTTTAGTATCGACCGGATTATTAGCATTTATTGCCGCTTGGAATGAGTTTTTATTTGCCCTTACCTTTGTAATTGACAACCAAGAGCGTACGGTTCCCGTCTCCATTTCTCTTCTAAGTGGCAATAGTAAATACGACATTCCATGGGGAAAAATCATGGCAGCCTCGGTATTAGTCACCTTACCTTTAATTGCACTAGTACTGGCATTCCAAAAGAAAATTGTCTCGGGTTTAACTGCCGGTGGCGTTAAAGGATAAATTGGAAATTCAAACTAATAACTCCAATCTCAACAGGAATAATTAAATATGAAAGCAAAAAATTCAGAATGGTGGCGTGGTGGCGTGGTATATCAAATTTATCCACGTAGTTACCAAGATAGTAATAATGACGGTATTGGCGATTTAGTCGGTATTACCGAGCGCCTGCCTTATATTGCGGCCTTAGGTGTCGATGCTATCTGGCTATCGCCTTTCTTTAAAAGCCCAATGAAAGACTTTGGCTACGATGTAAGCGATTACTGCGATATTGACCCCATGTTTGGTACCCTAGAAGATGCCAAAGTCATGATCAAAACCGCTCACGATTTAGGTATTAAAGTCATCATTGATCAAGTGCTCTCTCACTCTTCCGATCAGCATCCTTGGTTTATTGAAAGTCGCTCTAGTCGTAGCAACGACAAAGCTGATTGGTATGTTTGGGCTAATGCTAAACAAGACGGTAATCCGCCTAATAATTGGTTGTCTATTTTTGGTGGCAGTGCTTGGCAATGGGATACACGTCGTCGCCAATACTATATGCATAACTTTTTAACTAGCCAACCCGACCTTAACTTTCATAACCCACAGGTTCAGCAAGCTTTGCTCGACAGCGTTAGGTTTTGGCTTGATTTAGGAATTGATGGTTTCCGTTTAGACACGGCCAACTTTTATGTACACGACGCACAATTACGTGACAACCCTCCGCGTGGTGAGCCTACCGGTTTTGATCCTGCAGTACCTACTACCAATCCTTATTCCTGGCAATGGCATAAATACGATAAAAGCCAACCAGAAAACCTAGACTTTATGCGTCGTTTAAGAGCTTTGGTAGATGAATATCCTGACACCACTATGGTAGGCGAAATTGGAGATGATGATGGGTTAGCTCGTATGGCTGAATACACCAAAGGCGATGACTTATTGCACATGGCCTATTGTTTTGATTTATTAGGCGATGCCCACGACGCCACATTTATTCACGGGGTATTATCTCGCTTTAATGAGATTGCCCAAGACAGCTGGCCTTCATGGGCTTTATCCAACCATGATTGCAAACGCTTGGCTTCTAGATGGGGTCAAGACAGCAACAATCTTCATCAACTCAAAACCTTTGCTGCATTTCAATTAAGTTTGCGTGGATCACCCTGTATTTATCAAGGCGATGAATTAGGCCTAACTGAAGCCAATATTGCGTTTGAAGATTTACAAGACCCCTACGGCATTACTATGTGGCCAGAGTTTAAAGGCCGTGATGGTTGCCGCACACCGATGCCTTGGCAAGAAGACCAATACCATGCGGGCTTTTCCAATGTGCAACCGTGGTTACCCGTGGCAACCGAACACTTGAATAAATCAGTCCTGACACAACAACAAACGCCTGGTTCATTGCTTCATTTTTACCAACAGTTTTTAAACTGGCGTAAAGGACAAACTACTTTGCTAAAAGGTGATATGCAATTGTTGCCTCATCATCAACAAGTAGTGGCATTTACAAGGCAATACCAAGGCCAAACTTTATTATGTGTTTTTAATTTTAGCGATCAAGCTGTTACATGGACTTTACCCTCCTCCATTGCACAATGTTCGCCTATCAATACAACTGGCTTATCGGGCGCTGTTGTGCAAACATCACAAATTGAATTAGCTGCATGGGGCTCCCTCATTGCAGAAGTTACGACTGTTTAAAGGCTTTTTTATGTCCACTATTGAATTTAAAAACATCTGCAAGCGCTACGATGGCAGTCAAAATTTAACCATTAATAATGCCAATATTAAAATTGAGCAAGGTGAGTTTTGTGTCTTTGTTGGCCCATCAGGTTGCGGAAAATCAACTCTGTTACGCATGACCGCAGGCCTTGAAGATATTACTTCTGGTGACTTATTAATCGATGGAAAACGAGCCAACGACATTGCGCCAGCAAAACGTGGTTTGGCCATGGTTTTCCAAAGTTATGCGCTTTACCCGCATATGACTGTGAGGCAAAATATGGCCTTTGGTTTGCAGGTGTTAGGTGCCGACAAAGTGGCCATTGAGCGCAAAGTGCAAGCAGCAGCAGACGCATTACAACTTGGTCCTTTAATGGATAGATTACCTAAAGCTTTGTCAGGTGGACAACGTCAAAGGGTAGCCATTGGCCGAGCCATCGTCAAAGAGCCAGGCTGCTTTTTATTCGATGAGCCACTGTCTAATTTAGATGCGGCCTTAAGAGCTCAAACTAGGTTAGAAATTGCTAAACTACATGAACGTCTAGATCAATCTAGCATGATTTATGTTACGCATGATCAGGTAGAGGCCATGACTCTAGCTGACAAAATTGTTTTGCTCAACACCGGTGATCGAATTGCGCAACTTGGTAGCGTCGCACAAGTAGGCTCTCCAATGGAGCTTTACCATAGACCTAATAGTTTATTTGTGGCCGAGTTTATTGGCTCACCTAAAATGAATATTTTGCCAGCCGTATTACAAACTGCAGGCAGTATTTCAAGTCAAGTCGTATTGGCTGGCTCGGCACTCACTGTGGCGGTTAATGCTAGTCATCTAAAAGAAGGCTCCAAAGTACAAATTGGTCTGCGCCCTGAAGATATTCAGGTGGTAACTAGCAACAGCCCTAGCGCTAATGTGAATGGTGTAATTAGCCACATCGAGCGCCTTGGTGAGTCTTCTTTGTTATATGTAGATATGGGTGGAAATCTACCTGTTATTACCGCTAAAACTGAAGGTACTACACAATTTGTAAAAGGCGATTTAGTAGGTATTGCAGCTCACCCCGAACGTCTACACTTATTTAATGAAGAAGGCTGGGCTTGTGTACGCACGGTAAGCTTACCGGTTTAAGCTTTTCTTTTAAAAGAGCAAAAATGGGGCGCAACTCAGCGCAGCGAGCTTATTGCTTATGTAGTGCCCTATTTTTATTCTATTGCAAACCAAACGAATAAATTAATTCGCCATTGTTATGATAAACGAGTCACCCCAAGCAACTCACACTTATAAATGGCATTTCTTAAAGCCGCAATTGCCTCATATCGAGTAAAACTTCTACGCCAAACCAATACGACTCGGCGACTCGGGGCATCTTTATTAAAATCTAAATATTTAATATAGCCATCCGCACCTTCCTGATGCGGGTTTAACGCTTCATTTTGAACATTACCTTCTGCACTCTTGCTTATCAAAGCATTTTTGGGCACACTAAGACGAGGCACCAAGGTCACACCTAGCCCGGCAGCCACCATGTATTTAATGGTCTCTAATGACGAACCCTCAAAATTTTTATGAATCCCATCTGAGGCATTAGAAAAGCGGGCAAACTCTGGGCATACATCAAGCACATGATCTCTAAAGCAATGCCCAGTACCCAACAATAAAATACTTTCGTTTTTGAGCTGCTCAGTGGTAATAGAGTTTTGTCCTGCCAACTCGTGGCTAGCTGGCAAAGCCGCTACAAATGGCTCATCGTACAAGGGGGCAATGGCAAGACCCGCCTCAGAAAAAGGTTCGGCCAAAATTGCGCAATCTATATCGCCACTGCGTAGCATTTCTAATAAACGAACAGTGAAATTTTCTTGTAACACCAGCTTCATTTGTGGTGTATTTTGAATAACCGACTTGACTAAATCAGGTAATAAATAGGGGGCGATGGTGTAAATCACACCAAGCCGTAAAGCCCCATTTAAAGGATCTTTGCCCAACTTGGCGATTTCTTTAATTTGTTGCGATTGCTCTAGTACTGCTTGAGCTTGGCGCACAATTTCTAAACCAATATTGGTGGGATTGACATCATTGGCATTGCGCTCAAATATTTTTATATCAAGCTCGTCTTCTAACTTTTTAATTCCTAAACTTAGTGTAGGCTGGGATACCGAACACGCGGTAGCCGCTTTACCAAAATGTTTTTCGCGGGCCAATGCCACTACATATTTAAGTTCAGTTAATGTCATGCTTTACCTATTGAGTAATTCTCCACCTACAAAAACCATTAATTGATTAGGTTCAAAAGGAGTCCATTGCTCGTTAGTAGTTAAGGGCTCTGTGACCACAACGCTAAGTTTATCATGCACACAATTAAGTTGAGATAAATCTACTTTAACGTCTTCGTCTTTTAGCTGTACCTCACCAAAGGGGTAAGACCGAGTGAGGTAATGCAGCTTGGTAGTAGCATGTGCCCACAAAGCTTCGCCATTACTGAGTAAAAAATTAAATGTACCATGCTGACGAATGGTGGGAACTAATTCTTCAAGGGTTCTAGATAACTCTTCCACACTAGGTGCGCAAGCATGACTTTTAGCCAATTCTTGCATTAACCAACAAAACGCTAATTCGCTATCGGTGCTACCAACTGGTTTAAAACTACCATGCAACTTAGGCGCATAATTTTTTAAATCACCATTATGGGCAAAAACCCAATATCGCCCCCATAACTCGCGCACAAACGGATGGCAGTTTTGCAAGTTAACCGCCCCTACCGTGGCTTTACGCACGTGAGCGATCACGTTATGGCTTTTAATTGGCCAAGACCGTAGCATTTGAGCCATTTGCGAAGTGGATGCTGACTCTTTATCGACAAAGCAGCGAATACCTTTGCCGGGTTGATCTCCTTCGCTTTCAAAAAAAGCCATACCCCAACCATCCGAGTGATGGTCGGTACAACCGCCTCTTTGAGCGAAACCTGTAAAACTTAATGTCAGACTGGCTGGCAAAAAGCTATTCATTCCTAATAATTGACACATACTAATAGTTTATACCGATAGACATGTCTTTTTTGGTAAAGATAAATAAAGTATCAATAACTTGATAGAGTTGAAACTGTATTTTTAATCAGTAAAAATACAATTTTAGTTTCGAAATTTTAGTAATAGGACTGGGCTAAATGGGGTCTTACCATTTGCCATCTTCTTTTAAATCGACTGAACTAGCTGGCTTATGCCCTAGTTCTTGGCTTAAATAGGGCTCTTGGTTTTTGTGTCGTGATGGAGTTGACTTTTTAACGTTTTTTAGCGCTTCTGATGAACTACCTGATGAAAGCAAATCAATAAGCACCTGCCAAGTAAGTCATACTCAACTACTTTTTACCAAAAAATGGGGTTGGTGTTACAGGCAAGTCAAGCAGTTGAAGCTATTACCTGTATGCTTTTAAGCCTTTAAAAAATCAATCTTGCCACCCATCCAACGCTCTATGTGTTTGGCGGCTAAGGCGGGATCTTTTTGTAGCATTTGTGGGGCGTATTGCCTGGCCCACTCTAATAATTCTTGGTCGGTTTCAAGGTTGGCAAAACGCAGCATAGCAGCCCCCGATTGACGTTCGCCTAAAATTTCACCAGGACCTCGAATTTGTAGATCGCGACGGGCAATTTCAAAACCATCTTGAGTTTCAATCATGGCCGATAAACGGGCTTTGGCTTTTTCACCTAATTTTGGTGCATCGCCGGTAGAGTACAACAATACACAAGCCGAAGCAGCTGTGCCTCGGCCTACACGCCCCCTGAGCTGATGCAATTGACTAAGGCCAAATCGCTCTGAATGCTCGATAACCATTAAAGAGGCATTAGGCACATCGACCCCCACCTCAATAACCGTGGTACTCACTAATACCGATAACAAGCCCGTAGAGAAAGCTTCCATAATGGCTTTTTTATCTTGAGTCGCCATTTTAGAATGAAGCAAACCCACTCGATTAGCTGGTGGCTCTTGGCCCTCTATTGTGGGCTGAGCCAATACCGCACTTAGCTCTTCCCAAGTCTCGGTGGCATTGCGTAAATCAATGGCTTCGCTCTCTTCGATTAAAGGACACACCCAATACACCTGCCGGCCTTGATTAAGCTGACCTTGAATTCTGGAGATTACATCATCACGCCTAGACTCATGCAATAAACGGGTCACAATAGGGGTGCGACCAGGAGGCAATTCATCAAGGGTAGAAACATTTAAATCGGCATAATAGCTCATAGCTAAGGTGCGCGGAATAGGCGTTGCACTCATCATTAGCATGTGCGGCTCTAGTACAGCTGCTGGCAAATTTTCTAATGACGTTACATCAGTTTTGACCCTAACATTTTCATCAATGGGCGTTTTATGCCTGAGGGCCAAACGCTGGGCTACACCAAAACGATGTTGCTCATCGATAATGGCCAAACCCAATTTAGGCAACACCACTTTTTCTTGAATAATCGCATGTGTGCCCACAATCAGTTGCGCTTGCCCCGATTGTGCAAGCGCCATCATTTCTCTTTTTTCTTTGACTTTTTGGCTACCCGTTAACCATGCCACCGTAATACCGAGCGGCGATAGCCAAGACCATAACTTATCAAAATGTTGTTGTGCCAAAATTTCAGTGGGGGCCATTAATACACACTGATAACCACTGTCCATACAAATGGCAGCAGCCATTGCGGCTACCACTGTTTTACCTGAACCCACATCGCCTTGCAACAATCTATGCATGGGGCTAGGCTTGGCCAAGTCTTGGGTAATTTCAGCAACTGCTCTAGCTTGTGCACGAGTTAAGGCAAATGGTAATAGTGCTAATAAACGCTTGGCTAAATCCCCTTTTTTTGGATTTAATACCGCAGCTTTTAAGGATTCTCGCTCTAGCCTTGCCTGTGTTTGAGACAATTGCTGAGCCAATAATTCTTCAATTTTTAAACGTTGCCAAGCTGGATGTGTTTGGTCTTCAAGGGTTTGTAAAGGTATGCCTGGCGTAGGGTGATGTAAAAAATCTAGGCTGTGCCTTAAAGACCAACTCAGGGCTTGTTCAATAAAAACTTGAGAAGCCTGTGAGGGTACTTTTTTGACTAAAATCGTATCGCTTAAATCAGCATCTTTTAACGCGATATCAATGGCTTTACGCAAATAATTTTGAGTTAATCCCGCCACACTATGATAAACAGGGGTCAGTGTACTGGCCAATTGCCCACCCGCTAACTTGACTGTTGGATGCACCATAGAAGCACCACCAAAACCAGTTTTTAACTCGCCCCTAATTCTGACCCTATTACCGGCACTCAAGGCTTTTTGCAAACTTGGATAAAAATTAAAAAATCGCAATTGACAGGTATGGCCATCTTGCAGCACTCTGGCAATGAGTTGCTTTCGGCCTTGGTACTGCACCTCACTGCTTAGTACGGTGGCTTCAAATTGCAAATTAGAGCCATCTAAGGCATTGGCTAAACTACCTAATTGGGTCTCATCTTCATAACGCATAGGTAAATGCAAAGCCAGGTCAATAGGTCGCCTCAAACCCATCTCCTTGAGGGCTTGAGTCGGCGTTTTCCGTTTAGGCATAGCGACAGCACCTGCCGGACTGGCAACGGTTGTGGCTTTAGTTGGAGTTTTTGCCACTTTTAGCGGTGTATTTTCAGAATTAAGTGGCTTTTGCATAGACAATTAGGCCTATTTTGCGTTAATGAAGCGACAACATCACTTTTAATGGCATAGCCTTTAACCCGTAGCCTATTGGCAGTGATCACGTTGCTTGCTCATTTTATTTTAGAAACGGACAATTCAGCGTGCGTCAATTTGTATTAAGTGATTTTGATTTTCATCTGCCAGAGGCCTTAATTGCCCAGCAACCTTTAAGCTCTAGAACTGATTCTAGGCTACTTGATGGTACACAAGAAAATCCAAAGGACAGAATCTTCAAAGAATTACCTGATTTATTGCAAACCAATGACCTACTCATTATGAACGATACTGAGGTAGTAAAGGCACGTTTATTTGGAAATAAACCCAGCGGTGGCCGACTCGAATTATTAGTCGAGCGAGTTTTAGAAAACAATCATGTAGTGGGTCATTTAAGAGTCAGTAAAAAACCCTCCATTGGTAGCATCATGAATATGGACGGTGGTTATTTTGCTGAATTTTTAGGCAGAGAAAGTATTGAAACAGGCGGCTTGTTTCGCTTTCGTTTATTTGATAAACAAGACTCTAACCCCTACCAACTAATGGCAGCCCATGGGCATATTCCATTACCACCCTATATTGAACGCTCTGATAATGAGGCCGATTTACAACGCTACCAAACCGTGTTTGCCAAAAAACCAGGTGCAGTAGCCGCCCCTACTGCAGCCCTGCATTTTGATGAAGCCTTGCTAGAAACCATTAAAGCCAAAGGCGTTAAAACCGCTGCCGTTACCCTGCATGTAGGTGCTGGCACTTTTATGCCGGTAAAATCGGAATCAATTCAAGAGCACACCATGCATGCCGAACGTTATTGGGTGCCCCTTGAAACCCAGCAAGCCATAGCTGACTGCAAAGCCAAAGGCGGACGTGTGGTGGCGGTAGGCACTACCACTGTACGAACCCTAGAATCTTGGGCACAATCGGGGCAAGACTCGGGTGATACACAAATTTTTATTACCCCTGGTTTTGATTTCAAAATTGTGGATGTTTTAATTACTAATTTTCATTTACCCAAAAGCACTTTATTGATGTTGGTCAGTGCTTTTACCGGCTATGAAAAAATGATGGCTCTATACCGTCATGCGATTAGCCAGCAATATCGCTTTTTTAGTTATGGAGATGCCATGATTTTAAAGCGCCAGCCTTTGGAATAAAAACCAAACTTATAAAACCAGCCTTCACCTTGCAAGCGCATTTTTTCTATTCAAAAGATTTTTATAAAACCATGTTGAAATTTGATATTTTAGCCACCAGTGGCAAAGCCCGCAGAGGCCAACTCACGCTGAATCATGGCGTGGTACAAACTCCTATTTTTATGCCTGTAGGCACTTATGGCACAGTAAAAGGTGTCTCGCCACAAAGCCTTGAAGACATGGGCGCACAAATTATTTTAGGCAATACTTTCCACTTATGGATGAGGCCAGGCCTAGATATTATGAAGCAGTTTGGTGGCCTACATGAATTTGAAAAATGGAATAAACCTATACTAACCGACTCAGGTGGTTTTCAAGTATGGAGCTTGGGCGCGATGCGCAAAATTAGCGAAGAAGGTGTGAAGTTTTCTAGCCCTGTGAATGGCGACAAATTATTTTTAACCCCAGAAGTATCCATGCAAATTCAAACCGTTTTGAATTCTGATATTGTGATGCAGTTTGATGAATGTACCCCCTACGAAACCAAAGGCGTGTTAACTAGCGAACGTGATGCTAGAAAATCAATGGAATTAAGTTTACGTTGGGCTCAGCGTTGCAAAACAGAATTTGCTAAGCTAGAAAACCCCAATGCCTTGTTTGGCATTGTGCAAGGCGGTATGTTTGAAAACCTGCGTCAAGAGTCTTTAGAGCAACTCGTTGAAATGGATTTTCCAGGCTATGCGATTGGCGGCGTTAGCGTAGGCGAACCCAAAGAAGATATGCGACGCTTAGTGGCGCATACCCCGCACCGCCTACCCGCTCATAAACCGCGCTATTTAATGGGCGTTGGTACCCCAGAAGATTTAATCGACGGCGTTAGCAATGGTGTCGATATGTTCGATTGCGTGATGCCCACACGCAACGCCCGCAATGGCAGCTTGTTTACCCGTTTTGGCGATTTAAAACTACGTAATGCACGTCATAAAACAGACCCACAACCCATAGACACCACTTGCACTTGTTACGCTTGTGCCGGTAAAAGTGGTGTACCTTGGGATGAGGGTGGACGTGATGGCTTTAGCCGCGCTTATTTACATCACCTCGACCGCTGCGGCGAAATGTTAGGCCCTATGCTGACTAGTATTCATAATCTGCATTATTTCTTAAACCTCATGAGCGAAGTAAGATTGGCTCTAGAGGAAAATAGATTTGAAGCCTATGTTCAACAATTTCATGCCGATAGAACCAGAGGCTTATAAAAAAGCAAAATTATTTGCTTCCACTACAACTGAACAAGTACTATTTTTTGCTTGTTTCAGTTTTACCAATTGGTTTCTTTTCTGAGAGCACTCATGGTAATTCTTGAAACACAAGTGAGTTGCCCTTGGTCGTTGTGTAAATCAATTTGCCATACTTGTGTTGATTTTCCAATATGTACTGGTTTGCAAGTGCCAGTTACCCAGCCCTCTTTCACGCCTCTTAAATGGTTGGCGTTAATATCAAGACCCACCCATTGGGTGTCATTGTCTGAGGCCCAATTGGCCGCTACCGAACCCAAGGTTTCGGCTAACACCACATTCACACCACCATGAATTAAGCCATAAGGCTGACAGGTTCTTTTATCAACCGGTACTCGCCCTTTAATATAGTCATCACCAATCTCGGTGAGCTCTATACCTAAATGTTGAACTGCGGTATTGTGGCCTACTAAATTAAGCAACTCGACCGACATGGGGCGCTTCCAAATTGACATTTTTTATTCCTATTAAATGATGAAATCAGTTTCATTATAGAAGCCTACTACGGCCTAAAGTAAAAATCAACTTGCAAACTTTGCCTTTTAAAGCCAATTGAAAAATAGAACGTCAAACGATAGGACTTACCTTTAAGACTGACTGCTACTTGCCAAGCTCAACACAGCTTGCCTTAAAGATTCTGGTTGTACTTGTGCTGCTTCAATGGGGCTTCCTACTACCAAAGAAACACGACTCAATAAACCTCGTCTAAACGGTTTGACCATGGCATGACCTTTTTCGATGCGGCTAAAATAAGAACCCCATAACTGATGAAGTGACATAGGAATAACAGGCGCAGAATAAAGGGCTAATATTTTCATAATGCCACCTTTAAACTCTTGCAATTGACCATCTCGGGTAATTGCACCTTCTGGAAAAATGCCTAATAAATCGCCTTGTTCCAATACTTGTGCGGCGGCTTTAATGGCTTTTTCATAGGCGACTGGGTCTTCAGATTTTGGTGCAATTGGAATCGCTTTAGCCAACCTAAACAAAGTACCCAAGACTGGTGTTTTAAAAATTCTGTGATCCATCACAAAAATAATCGGCCTAGGACTAGCTGCCATTAATAAAATGGCATCAATATAACTTACATGATTACATGCCAAAATTGCAGCTCCACTAGTGGGTATATGCTGTCCGTTAAAAATTTTAAAACGATATATAAAATGCGACAACAACCAAGCAATAAAGCGCAACAAATATTCGGGTACTAATAAAAAGATGTAGGCTCCTACCAATAAATTCAGCAAGCCTGTTATTAAAAATATCTCTGAAACCGTAGCCCCTAATGACAATAAATAGCCACATAACAAGGAGCTCACAATCATGAACAAGGCATTTAAAATATTATTGGCGGCAATAATTCTAGCCCTATGGGTGGCAGGGCTACGTAACTGAATTAAGGCATACATGGGCACACTATACAAACCAGCAAACAAACTTAATAAAGCCAAATCTGCCATAACCCGCCAATGGGCTGGCTGAGTTATAAAACTGCTTAAGTCGTATGGGATTTGAACACTTGGTAAGTGTGAGGAAGCAAAATACAAATCAATGGCAAATACACTCATTCCCAAAGTGCCCAAGGGGACAAGGCCAATTTCAACATGCCTGCGACTTAATACTTCGCACAACAAAGAACCCGCACCAATACCTACCGAAAAAACCACCAACAATAAAGAGGCAACTTTGGCATCTCCGTGCAAAACTTCTTTAGCAAAACTTGGAAACTGATTTAAAAATACCGCACCAAAGAACCACATCCAACTAATGCCTAATAAAGACCTAAACACCACAATATTTTGATAGGCAATTTTTAAATTGTGCCAAGTCTCGGAAATAGGATTCCAGTTAATTTGAAGATGAGGATCTGAGCTTGGCGCCAGCGGAATATAATGGCTAGTGAACCGCCCAATAAAGGCCAACATCACACAAGCAATAGCTACATACACCGCACCATTACTAGAGGTAGCAATTAATAAACCACCCACCACCTGACCTAATAAAATAGCCACAAAAGTACCCATTTCTACCATGCCGGTACCACCTGTGAGTTCTTCCTCGGAGAGCACTTGCGGCATATAGGCAAATTTAACCGGGCCAAACAAAGTAGAGTGCACCCCCATTAACAGCACACACAGTAGCAAAATAGGCACGTTAGCCCTAGCAAAACCCCAAGCAGCCAATAACATAATGGCAATTTCAAGGTTTTTCACCCATTTAATCATTTGAGTTTTTTCAAATTTATCGGTTAGTTGCCCACTGGTTGCACTTAATAAAACAAAGGGCAAAATAAATAATCCGCCAATTACCAGACCCGCCATTGCAGGTGGTAACCAACTAATTTGCAGTTGATAGGTAATAAGTACGGTGAGGGCAAATTTAAACAAATTGTCATTAGCTGCACCTGAAAACTGGGTCCAAAAAAAAGGTGCAAAGCGCTTTTGACCTAATAAGGCGAACTGATTGGGATGTTCTGAAGGGCGTGGGGTTTGACTCATAATGCAAGGATTGTCCATGTTTTTAATTATTTTGCTAGTAAACATATTGGATTTAACTTAAATTTCGTCAAACAAGTTTCAAATTTGTTTATTTGAAGCACAATATTTACCTTAACGTTGCATTATTTAATACCAACTCTTCATTTTTATGAGTACTACCGCCGACCTTATCGAAGTTATTAAAAAAGAATTAAAAGCCACACAAAAAACCTATGCTGATTTAGCTGAAGATTTAGGCATGGCCGAGTCGAGTGTGAAGCGAATGCTGGCAAAAGGTGATATGTCTTTGTCTAAAATTGATGAAATTTGCCGTGCTTTAAAAATGGATTTTGCCGAGTTGGCCAAACGAGTGGCCGATGATCAACCTTTATTAGATTGTTTAAGCCACGAACAAGAAGTAGCGGTTATTGCCGATAAAAAACTTATGTTGGTGGCTATTTGTGTTTTAAGCCATTGGACACTTGATCAAATTATTTCTAGATACCGTATTACAGAGGCCGAATGTGTAGGGCAAATGATCAAGCTCGACCGTATCGGTATTATTGAACTCAAGCCACTTAACCGATATAGGCTTAAATTATCTAAGGCTTTTAAATGGTTGCCACACGGCCCTGTGATGCATTATTTTAGAGAACACGCCCTACGTGATTATTTTTCGGGAGGGTTTGATAAAGAGGGCGAAAGCTTATTACTGATTCACGGCACCATAGCCAAAGGCTTGGCTAATTCTTTTGTAGAACGTATGCAAAAAGTAGCCAAAGACTTTGCCCAACAACACCTGGCCGACCAAAAATTACCCGAAAATAACCGCGAAGGTTACACCTTATTATTAGCCATGAGAAGTTGGGAATTTGAGGTTTTCGAGAATTTAAGACGCTAAATTGCTATGATGTAAGGCCATGAAGTCGGCCGCGTGGGCGGTTACTTCTCATTTAATCATTTTTAAGCATTTGTTTTTCTTTTTTTCTACAAGGCCATCACATGACACTTTCAGCCAATAGCACAGTTACCTATGAAGAACGCGGAGCCGTTGCCTTAGTTACACTGAATCGCCCACAAAATTTAAATAGTTTTAATTTGCAAATGCATCAAGATTTATGGGTAGCTCTTGATTTAGCTACGCAAAATTCTAATATCAGAGCCATGGTTTTAACGGGTGCTGGCAGAGGTTTTTGTGCAGGTGCGGACCTAGCCGATTTTGACTTTTCCGAGGGGCCTAATTTAATTGAAAGAGCCAACCCTGGCCCAATTATTGAAAAAGCTTTTAACCCCACTACTCGTAAAATTCAAAGTTTGCGTATGCCAATTGTGGCCGCTATTAATGGTGTTGCAGCCGGCGCTGGTGCTTCTATCGCCATGGCCTGCGATATTGCAATTGCCAGCCCAAATGCCAGTTTTATTCAAGCCTTTAGTAAAATTGGTTTAATTCCAGATGCAGGCGGCACGTGGTTTTTAGCTGAACGTTTAGGTTTACCTAGAGCCATGGCGCTTGCCATGTTAGGTGATAAATTAAGTGCAGAAAAAGCCAAAGAATGGGGCATGATTTGGGACGTAGCAGATGACTGTGTAGCGGCAGCACTTGAAATGGCTCAGCGCTTGTCTACCATGCCCACCAAAGCGCTGATCTCTACACGAGCCTTACTACGCGATAGTGGCCAAAGAACACTAGACCAGCAACTCGATGCAGAACGAGACGCACAAGCAGCTTTAGGTCAAACCCATGACTACATAGAAGGTGTTAAAGCTTTTTTAGAAAAAAGACCTGCTCAATTTAAAGGCGAATAAGCTTTCAAATATTAATTTTGGTAAAAATCTTTTGATTTTTACCAAAATAAGGGTTTTTACTGAGGCATTCTTTAATAAAAACAGCCAATACACGGTAACAATAGAACAACTGACTCTTTTCTTACGCTTTATGGAGCCTAAACATTTATGAGCACTTCTAGCAACCGTCCTTGGTTATCCGCATACCCTCCTGGTGTTCCTGCAGATATTGAATTGAATCAATATGGTTCATTAGTCGAATTGATGGAGGAAAGTTTTCAAAAATATAGTCAACAAACCGCTTATAACTTTATGGGCAAAGACTTTAGTTTTGGACAAACCGACAAATTAAGTTTGTCTTTTGCCTCTTATTTACAAAGCTTAGGTTTAAATAAAGGTGACCGTGTTGCCATTATGATGCCCAACTTACCGCAGTATCCAATTGCAGTAGCCGCTATTCTTAGAGCAGGCTATGTGGTAGTCAATGTAAACCCTTTATATACAGCTCGTGAACTTGAGCATCAACTCAATGATTCAGGTGCAAGAGCCATCATCATTATTGAAAACTTTGCCGCCACACTGCAACAATGTATTGCAAAAACACCTATTAAGCATGTGGTGCTTTGTGCTATTGGTGACCGCCTTGGCTTATTAAAAGGCAGCTTGGTTAATTACGTGATTCGTAATGTGAAAAAAATGGTGCCTGCTTTTGATCTAGCCAATGCCGTTCGGTTTAATGATGCATTAAGTACTGGCAAAAGTCTGCCATTTCAAAAGCCTACTATTGCCCCTGATGATGTGGCAGTTTTGCAATATACAGGCGGCACTACAGGTGTAAGTAAAGGGGCTGTTTTATTACATAAAAATATTATTGCCAACTTATTGCAATCTGAAGCTTGGAATCAACCTGCAATGGCAACCATTCCTCCCGATGTACAGGTTACCACTGTTTGTGCATTACCTCTTTATCATATTTTTGCTTTTACAGTGGGTATGATGCTAAGCATGCGAACAGGCGGAAAATTAATTTTAATTCCTAACCCGCGCGATATACCCGCCGTATTAAAAGCTTTAGCGCCACACAAAATTCACAGCTTCCCAGCTGTTAATACTTTGTTTAATGCAATGGCTAATCACCCCGATTTTAAAACAGTCGATTGGAGCCATTTGAAAGTATCTTTGGGTGGTGGTACAGCTGTACAAAGTGCCGTAGCTAAATTATGGCTAGAAAAAACAGGATGCCCTATTTGTGAAGGTTATGGCCTCTCAGAAACCTCACCATCAGCTAGTTGCAACCCACCCACTAACAAGTCCTTTACTGGCACGATTGGTGTGCCTATTCCTGGCACCGAAATGAAAATCATTGATGACGACGGTAATGAAGTCGCTATGGGACAGTCGGGTGAAATTGCAATTCGTGGCCCTCAAGTAATGGCCGGTTATTGGCAACGCCCAGATGAAACGGCTAAGGTCATGACACACGATGGCTATTTTAAAACTGGTGACGTGGGCGTGATGGATGAAAACGGTTATTTTAAAATTGTGGATCGTAAAAAAGATATGATTTTAGTAAGTGGTTTTAATGTTTACCCTACCGAAGTTGAAGATGTAGTGAGCGGCTTAGAGGGCGTTCTAGAATGTGCTTGTGTAGGCGTACCAGACGATAAAACGGGCGAAGCAGTTAAATTGTTCGTGGTTAAAAAATCAGAGTCTTTAACCGAAGAGCAAATCCGCACTTATTGCAAAACCAATATGACCGCCTATAAACAACCTAAATTCATTGTGTTTAAAACGGAATTACCTAAAACTCCAGTAGGTAAAATTTTGCGCCGTGAATTACGTGATGCACCAAGCGCTACACCGGTTTCTCAATAATCTAAAACTAATATTTATGAAAAAAACCTCTCAACTCTTTTTTGCAAGTTTGCTTGCTACTGTTGGCTTATTAAGTAGTCATTTAAGCTCTGCACAGGCCCTGCCAGATTTAAAAGGTAGAACTATTATTGCCGTGACTGAAAATGCTTACCCGCCTCTTAATATGAAAGATGCCAAAACAGGCCAAGGCGTAGGCTGGGAATATGACGCCTTCAATGAAATTGCAAAACGCCTTAATGCTAAAGTCGAATGGAAACTCACTAGCTGGGACACCATGATTGAAGCGGTTCGTAAAGGCCAATACGATGTGGGTATGGACGGCATTACCATTAAAGAAGATCGTAAAAAACAGGTGGCATTCTCTGATCCATATATGGTTTCCGAGCAATTTATGATGGTAAGAGCCAATGAAAAACGTATTACCGATGCCAAAGTTTTTAAAACTAACACTCAATTATTAATTGGTGCACAAGGCGGTACGACTAATTTTTACACTGCGGTTTATGAAGTACTTGACGGTAGTGAAAAAAATCCGCGTATTAAGTTATACGAAACTTTTGGCTTATCTATGCAGGCGCTTAAAGTAGGTGATGTCGATATGGTGTTAACCGATGGCGTTTCAGCTCAAGGTTATATCAAGGCTTTTCCAAAAGACTTTAAAACGGTGGGTAAACCAATGGGTCGCGAAGAATTTGGTTTTATTATGAAACCAAAATCAGATTTGGTAAAACCTATTAATACCGCATTAGCACAAATGAAGGCCGATGGCACACTTAAAAAGTTAGATCAAAAATGGTTTGTGGACTACAAATTAAAACCCTAGTTTTTAGAGTGTTTAAAGTAAGGTTCTAGCTCTTAAAAATCGAGTTGAATCATTCATTTTCAAGTTTTTAAAGAGGTGTTTACACCTCTTTTTCTTTTGCCTTTATTTATTCTTTTGTCTTTTTAACTTTTATGATGATTAGCAACACCAACAACGACAAGCAAGATAAACCTTATTGGCTCTATGCCATGATGTTATTGGTTTTGCTGTTCGTGGGTTTAGCCATTGCTGATGGACGTTATGAGCTTATTTTTTACACCTTAATAGCCGGTATTGGTGTGACGTTGCAAGTGGCTATTATTAGCTTTTTTTTATCTTGTAGTGTGGGTTTGTTGTTGGCTCTTGCTAGTTTATCTAAACACCAATGGCTAAGGCAATCGGCTCGCTTTTACATTGAACTCATAAGAGGTGTACCGGCACTGGTTATTTTGCTTTATATTACCTTTGCAGCCACTCCCGCTTTGGTAGAGCTATATCAAACTATTTTTGCTAGCTTCATAGAGCAAGGTTTTTTACCTGATATTCAAATTCGCGATATCTCTAATTTAGTAAGGGCGGTAATCGCACTTGCAATCGCCTACAGTGCATTCTTGGCAGAGGTATTTAGAGCTGGCTTGCAAAGCATAGAGAGGTCTCAAGTGGAGGCTGCACAAGCCTTGGGTTTATCGAGATGGTTAACATTTAGACTGGTGATTTGGCCACAAGCCTTCAAACGAGTTTTACCTGTTTTAGGCAATGATTTTATCGCCATGATAAAAGACTCGTCTTTGGTTTCTGTTTTGGGTGTAAATGACATTACCCAGTTAGGCAAACTTTATGCCTCAGCTTCTTTTTTAACGGTAGAAACTTATAACGTAGTTGCAGTTTTGTATTTAATACTTACCATTGGCTTATCTTTGATGCTTAGACGATTAGAGCGGCATCTACAAACCAAAGATAAAAGCGGTTTATTTTAACCAGCCACGACGCCTAAAATAAACCATAGGCACGGCGGCACTTAACACCATTAAACTGAGTGCCCAAGGATAACCCATTACCCAATTTGTCTCTGGCATAAATTTAAAGTTCATCCCATAGCTGCTCGCCACCAAGGTGGGTGGCAGCAAAGCCACGCTGGCCACCGAGAATAATTTAATAATTTTATTTTGATTAATGTTAATAAAACCAACGGTGGCATCCATTAAGAAGTTAATCTTGTCAAACAAAAATGCAGTATGAGAATCGAGTGAGTCAATATCGCGCAAAATTTGCCTAGCATCTTCAAACTGATCGGCATTTAACAAACGCCTGCGCATTAAAAAGCTAACCGCCCTTCGGGTATCCATCATGTTACGACGTATCCTGCCGTTTAAATCTTCATGTCTGGCTATTGCACTCAGTACTTCACCAGCGGTGTCATCGGTTACGTTGGCAGCCAACACTTTACTGCTTACCTTTTCGAGGTGGTCATAAATACTCTCTAGCGTATCGGCGCAGTATTCGGCATCGGCGTCAAATAATTTAAGTAAAACCTCTTTGGCGTCTTCTAATAAACCGGGTACTCGGCGCGCCCTTAAACGCAACAACCTAAACACTGGCAAATCTTCATCATGAATCGAAAACAAAATACCTGGGCCATGCTCGATTGCACCCACATGATGCAAGATAAATGCTACCCTCACTGCTCTAGGCTCATCGGCATCTGCAATTAGAAAATCTGAACGAATATGCAAATTACCATCGTCTTCTTCGTAAAAGCGCGCAGACTCCTCGATGTCCTCATCCATTGCATCTTCTGGAATGGCTAAACCGTAGTGCTGCTTCACCCAGCGTTTTTCTTCTAGGGTCGGTGATTCTAAATCGACCCAAATTGGGCTGTAATTGGCAAGGTCGGCTAAGGACTCTATTTCTTCTTGAAACAGACGTCCATTAACCAAAGAGAAAATATTGAGCATGGCTCACTCCTTAGATGATTAGTGCAGGCAACAAATTGCTAGTGACGTAAAAGGTCGCTTTCAGCTCTGTGCACTATTAAACCAACAAGGAATGCAGGGGCAGTGTCTTAAAAAAGAGCTGAAAGCGAAAGACTGGGATAGGTTTCCAAGAATTCGCTCCAAATGGCTGTTTGAAATAGATGTAAAAATGCTTTAAGCAGTTTTGATAAAGTACTAAGTTTAGCATTAATAACTATTATCGCCTTAAGCTATTACAAATTGATGAACTCTTTAGCTAACTGCCTAATTCTTTTAGTTTTTCATCAAATTTGATAGGAAAGCAACATTGCACTTCCACACCAAAACTACTATTTAGGTAAATAAGCTATAGATGGTGCAATGCAATATGAGAATTTCTTGCAATAATTTTTTTTTCGGTGCATAGTGAAGCCATCAACAAAAAAATCATAGCAAATATTTCACGTATTTGTCATGATGTTGATGTATGCGTGGCTACGCGGCTGCTGGCTTGCTAGCCACTTGATTGAATAGGCACTTGGAGGCACTTTATGAATTTAACAATTAGTGGTCATCATTTGGAAGTTACCCCCGCCTTGCGCAGTTACGTTACCTCAAAATTGGATCGAATCACCAAACATTTTGATAGCGTAGTCGATATTAAAGTTTTATTGACAGTTGAAAAACAAAAGGAAAAAGAAGGCAGACAAAGAGCTGAATGTAATATTCACGTAAAAGGAAACGATTTATTTGCAGAAAGTGCACATCAAGATTTATATGCAGCCGTAGATGAGTTAGTCGATAAGCTCGATAGACAAGTGTCTAAACACAAAGAAAAAATTCAAGACCATCATCATGCGTCCACTAAACGAATGATCCAATAAATTTTTACATTTATTTTATTTTAAGAGCCATCAATTGATGGCTTTTTTTATGTTCATTGTGTGTGGCATATCCGCATCATTTTATTAAATATGGCAATATTTTTATTACCAATTAAGCTTTAAAGGCTTTAATTAACAAATTAATTTTTGAAAGCTTTGTTTTGGGTATTGCACAGTTGTACATTTCTTGCATAATCGCCAATCCGACAAATAGATGTTATGTGCTGGAGGCAAGTAAATAATCTCACTTGCAAAGTCAACTTGTTTTATGATTCAAGGAGTCTTTGCTATTTTTATTTATGAAGAGAGCCATCAACCCGTCTTCACTTATAAGAAGATAATCGGACCAAGAATAGTAGTTATCAACAAAGCCTGTCGATATTTCATCTCAAGAAATATCGGGTTGAGGACAAAAGTATCCACATCATGAATCGAATCGCCGAAATATTGAAACCCCAGCAAGTGCTGGTACAACTTGAAGTCACTAGTAAAAAACGTGTCTTCGAGGAAGCTGGTCTTTTGTTTGAAAGTTTACACAATTTAAGTCGAACAGTTGTCACCGATAGCCTGTTTGCACGAGAGCGTTTGGGCTCTACCGGTTTAGGTCATGGCGTGGCCATTCCGCATGGGCGCATTAAAGGACTGAAAACGCCTATGGCGGCTATTTTTCAACTAGCCACTCCCATCAGTTTTGACGCACCCGATGAGATTCCAGTTAGTCTTTTGGTCTTTTTATTAGTACCAGAAGCGGCTACCCAAAAACATTTAGAGTTACTCTCACAAATTGCAGAAATGTTAAGCGATTCTGCCCTGCGTGATCGACTCATGAACAGCGTCGATGCTGGCCAACTTTTTGCCGATGTTTTCCAATGGCAAAGTCATCTTACTAATGCCTAATTTCTCTTCCATAAAGGACGCCTCATGAAACCAGGAGTCGTTAGTGCGGACACCCTTTTTAATGCTTGTAAAAAATCGTTAAAATGGGCTTGGTTATCGGGGCTAGGTGCCACTGAAAGACGCTTTGATGAGGTCGCAGTTAAGCAAGCTCAATCGGGCGCTGACCTTGTAGGCTATCTCAACTATATGCATCCTTATCGAGTCCAGGTTTTAGGGCATCGAGAATGCGCCTATCTTAGTAATGCTGCCCCCGCTGACTGCCAACGCAGAATCAAACGTATTGTGACCTTGTTGCCACCTGTCTTGGTATTAGCAGACGCACAAGCAGCCCCTGTAGGACTCACAGAAATGTGTGAAGCGCAACAAATTCCTCTGTTTTCCACTGAAGAATCAGCGGCTTTTGTAATTGACGTGATTCGCGCCTTCTTATCTAAATATTTTGCAGACCGCACCACTACACACGGTGTGTTTATGGATATTTTAGGATTAGGTGTGCTCATTACCGGAGAGTCGGGCCTTGGTAAAAGTGAATTAGGCCTTGAGTTGATATCAAGGGGTAACGGCTTGGTAGCTGACGATGTAGTCGATTTACACCGAATTAATCAAACCACCCTAGAGGGTAGGTGCCCCGAACTATTGCAAAATATGCTGGAAGTGCGAGGAATTGGACTTTTAGATATTAGAGCCATTTTTGGCGAAACAGCAGTGCGTCGCCATATGCGTTTAAAACTCATAGTGCACTTAGTACGCAAACAAACCTTAGAACGTGACTATGAGCGTATGCCAGCTGAACCCATTACCCAAGAAATATTAGGAATTCCTATTCGTAAGGTGGTAATTCAGATGGTGGCAGGCCGTAACGCAGCGGTTTTGGTGGAGGCTGCCGTTCGCAATACGATTTTACAATTGCGTGGCATTGATAGTTATGCCGAATTTGCCGAACGTCAAAGAGTGGCGATGAATACCGATAACTTCAGCTAATTAAAAATAATTTAAACTGACTCTGTATTGGTTTTACGATGCTGACAATCTGTCTTTGTACAGTTGGCATAGAGACTTAAGGCATGTTCGTTTAGCTTAAAACCCTTTACTTCTGCTATTTGATGTTGTCTTTTTTCAATTTCGGGGTCAAAAAATTCTTCGACTCGACCACAATCTAGGCACACCAAATGATCATGGTGCTCACCTAAGTCGAGTTCGTAAACTGCCTTGCCGTTTTCAAAACTGCTACGACTTAAAATGCCCGCCTGTTCAAACTGAGTTAAGACTCGGTAAACTGTGGCTAGGCCAATATCAACACGATCTTGAGATAAAAAGCGGTAAATATCTTCTGCACTCATATGCCGCTCTTGGCTTTTTTGAAAAACCTCCAAGATTTTAATGCGCGGCAATGTAATTTTTAAGCCAGTATTTTTAAGGTCTTCGTGCGTATTCATATAAAATTGTGTCTAATTAAGATATTTTAATCTCTTAAAAGTAAAAAAAGAAAAATACCCCTATAAGTATTGTCAATCAAAATTGTCAATGCCTTTGTAGGCGCTACAATCACATCATCTTATCGCTTGGCGAAGGTTTTCACTATGCGCACTTTATTTCGTACTACCTCTTTGGCTTCGGCCTTGGTTTACAGCCTTATTGCTGTTGGCTCTTTAAGCTTGACTGGTTGCAGCACCAGTAGCCTTATGTCTTCACTCGCACCCTACAAGGTCGAAGTGGTTCAGGGAAACTCGGTATCCCGTGAACAAGTATCACAGCTAAAAAACGGTATGAGCCGCGATCAAGTTGGTGATATTTTAGGTACTCCATTATTAGTAAGTCTTTTTCATGCAGACCGCTGGGAATATGGTTTTTTAATGCGCCGTCCTGGTGTTGAGGTTCAATCTCGAAAGCTAACCGTTTTCTTTGAAAACGAC
>JALQUL010000116.1 GCA_023260735.1 Limnohabitans sp.
CTTTTTTATTTTTGGAAATTAATATTTATTAGTAAGGAAATTCACTATGCACCATCTTATTATTGGCGCGGGACCTGCCGGTGTCATTGCTGCAGAAACTATTCGTAAAAACTCACCTAATTCGGTGATTACCATGATCGGTGATGAAGCATATGCACCTTATTCTCGAATGGCAATTCCTTATATGCTAATAGGCAATATAGAGCAACAAGGCACTTATTTGCGAAAAGATGCTCATCACTTTAAGAATTTAAATATTAATTTAATTTCTGCACAAGTGGCCTCTATTAACACCACTGGCAAAAAAGTAATCACTCAAAATGGCCAAGAGTTTGATTATGATAAGTTATTAATAGCGACAGGTTCTGTCCCTGCAAGTGCTCCAATTGAAGGTATTCATTTGCCGGGTGTTTATCCCTGCTGGACCTTAGATCATGCTAAAAAAATAATGGAATTGGCTCAACCTGGTGCAAAAGTTTTGCAGATGGGAGCTGGTTTTATTGGTTGTATTATTATGGAAGCATTAGCCTCACGAGGTGTGCAATTATCGGTAGTAGAAATGGGTGACCGAATGGTACCGCGTATGATGGGACCTGCTGCTGGCTCTATGATTAAAGCTTGGGTACAAGCCAAAGGTGTACAAGTTTATACCAGTACCAAAGTGCTTAAAATTGAAGCCAATACAGGTGGTCAACATGCCTTAATAGCCCATTTATCTAATGGCCAAACCTTAGAGCTTGATTTAATTATTAGTGCAACAGGTGTTAAACCAAATATTAGTTTCATAAAAGATTCTGGATTAAAAATCGATCATGGTATTTTAACCAATGCCAATATGCAAACTAATTTGCCTGATGTGTTTGCGGCTGGAGATTGCGCTCAAGCATTTGATGCGCATAGCGGCAATCAAATTGTGAGTGCTATTCAACCTAATGCCGCGGAGCAAGCTCGTAGTGCTGCTTTTGCAATGTTGGGACGTACAAGTGCACTGCGTCGTGTTACACAAATCAATGTGCTTGA
The DNA here is from genome assembly GCA_023260735.1 of Limnohabitans sp. GTDB lineage: Bacteria > Pseudomonadota > Gammaproteobacteria > Burkholderiales > Burkholderiaceae_C > JALQUL01. Next base: position 1,021 of record JALQUL010000116.1, read on the forward strand.
TACTTTGGGTTTAATTTCTACTAGTTTTGGTGATTGGGAGGGCGTAGCCGGTGGGCAACATTCGGAATTAACTGATACTGTTCATTCCAAGCATATTAGCTTGCAGTTCAAAGATGACTTATTAGTGGGCTCTAATACTGTTGGTTGGACTGAAAATGTAGGTGCTTTAAGAGGCTTGATTGAGGGGCAGTTGCGTTTGGGTGAATGGAAGGAAAAACTCTTACAAGACCCCACTTTATTTGCCTCTGCATTTACCGCCTGTAGCTCCCATCAGGAAGCTTGGACTGGTGCACAAGATGAAAGAAGGCGTTGACCAAGAATAGGCAAAAATAGGCATATTTTTAAAACTACTTTTCTGTAGTTGCTAGAGAAGTAGTTTTTATCAGATATTTGGTGTTTAAGAGTTTTAATTTGAGTTATAGACAAGAATTGACACTATAGCCTGCTTGCCTTTTTACTTTGTATTATGATGGGTTCAGCTTCTTAATTTCCTCACTCAATCAACTTCATTTTTTATGCAAATTACCTTTAAATTATTTGCTTCTTTGTCGGACTATTTACCTAGTGAAGCAAAATATGCTAACCAGGTTTTATATCCTTTAAAAGAAAATCAAACGGTTCAACAAATTATTGAAGCTTTTCAATTACCAGATAAATTAGTGCATCTGGTTTTAGTAAATGGAGTTTATATTTATCCCCAACAAAGGCAAACTCATGTTTTAAAAGACCAAGATGTATTGGCTATTTGGCCTCCGATTGCGGGTGGATAATGCAATCATTTTATGCAATGCAATTTACCCGCGAAATGGGGTGTACCGAACTTGAATGGTTGGGTTGGCTAGATGCAGCGATGGGCGATGTAGTCTGGCAAAAACACAGTAGCAGTTTAGAAGCTAAAATTTTTGATGGCCAATTAAATATAACGTGGCAGGTCATTGCTGACAGAAAAATCGCTCTTATGCGTATGCCTGTTTTAAAAGTGAACTTTGTTTTTCAAAATGTCTCTGATGAACAACGTTACACATTTATGAAGCGCTTTGATTTATATATGCAACGCGGCGGTGGTTAAAATACATTGGGCACGCCCTAAGGTATGCTTGCTGTATGGCTTATTCTTTGCTACGATGTTTTCTTGGCCTACCCGACAATAACTGATCAAAAACAAAATTGGGTAAAAGTCTTAATAATTGAGCAACAACCCCCATTTGCCAAGGAATAACCGTATAACTTTTCTCTGCTTGAATAGCGGTAAAGGCTTTATCGGCAAAATGCGCTACTGGCATTAAAAAAGGCATTCTGTATTTATTTTCTTGAGTAAGAGGTGTATCAATATAGCCGGGTGAAATGGTTACAACCCTGACTCTATCTTGTCTTAACTCACCTCTTAAACTTTCCAAATAACTGATAACACCTGACTTGCTAGCGCAATAAGCGCCATGCCCAGGCAAGCCTCGAATTCCTGCAACACTGGCTATGCCGACTAAAGTGCCACTTTTGCGAGTTTGCATAGCTTGGATAAACGGGGAGAAAGTGGCAGCAACCCCTGTAATATTAGTTTGTAAAACCTGAGCCATAACATCTATATCTGATTCAACCGAGCTGTCGATACCAATGCTAATGCCTGCATTAGCTATTACCACTTGAGGAAGCCCTTGTTGTTCTATACATTTTTTTCCTGCAGTAATAATACTGGCATTGATGGCAACATCAGCTTGGTAAACTGCAAACATATTGGACGGTATATTATTTTGTTCAGCCCATTCTTGCTCTGCTTGAGTTCTACGTGCCACCAAGGCCAGTTGATAACCGGCTTGAAAATAACGCAAGGCCAGAGCTTGTCCTATACCACTTGAAGCGCCAGTGATGAATAAAAGGGGTACTTGATTTGTATTCATTTAGTTTTGCCGGCTAGTGTTACTTTTACCCCATTACCCAAGTTAATGATACCGGTTCTATTATCGTAATTTAGATTGTTAGCAGTAAATTGATTATTCCCTTGCGTCACCTTAATAGGCTGATTACTACTAATTTTTTGGTCATCTACATCAATTTCTAGAAATTCACCTTGGAAATTGACTGGCGTTTTTTTACCACTTGCTACTTTTGAAGGATCAACAGGTTCTCTGGTAATAATGGCTTGACCCATGAGTAGAACTTGATTGCCATCAGGTTTACGAATCGCTTTTTCAGCGGTTCCGTGTGTGACAAAACCTTCAATACTAATGGATTTAGCCTGAATTTTTGAAATTTCTAGTTCGTTTTTATCTGGATAATGGTTAGCAAGCTCACCAATAATTTCACTCTTTAATAAATTAGTTTTTGCATCGTATTGCCGAGTAGCAAAGCTTCTTAAAAAATAATCTGGCTCCGAACTCACGATGTTTTTTTTCTTATTTATTTTATTAATGGGAGTGTTTTGATAAAGCCAATAACTGCCTAAAGCCAGTATTCCCATTAGTAACACAGGTAGTATTAAATAAACTTTATCAATAATACTGTGGAAATTTATTTTAGAATTCATAGAGAGTAGTCCTTTTGGGTATAGGTCTTTAGAATTGTTTGGTAAGCCCCATTGGCACAAAGTAATAAATCACACAGTTCACGAACTGCTCCATGACCACCTTCAAATTGAGAAATCCAGTCAGATCGTTCTAATACTTCAATATGAGCATTTTTGGGCGCGGTGGCTAATTGACTTCTGCATAATAAAGGTAAATCGGGCCAATCATCTCCCATGGTAGCAGTTTGACTCCAATTGAAATGTAATCTTTGATGGAGTTCAAGGGCACATTTTAGTTTGCTCTCATTGCCTAAATAAAAATGTTCTATGCCAAGTGTTTTTAATCTTTGGCGCAGTGGTAGGGAATCTCTGCCAGAAATAATGGCGGGTGTAATGCCAACTTCCATGAGCATTTTTAAACCGTGACCATCTAGTGTATTAAAGCGCTTAATGGTTTCAGTGGCAATACGTGAGTCATCTTTCGCCGTTTCAGCAAAAAAAAGTCCACCATCGGTAAGTACACCATCTACATCTAACAAGAGCAACTTGATATTTTGAGCTTTTAATAATAATTCGGGGGCAAAAGAAATTCTTGCTTTTTGCTGATGAGATAAGGAAGTCATAAAAAATAATCTAATGAAGGGGGTAATGACTTAAGTCAATTAGATGACTTTTGCACGAAGCAAATCGTGGGTATTGAGCGAACCCACCAATTCTTCTTTGTCATTTACCACTAATATACTGTTAATTCTAAACTCTTCCATGAGTTGTGCTGCTTCAACCGCCAAAGCACTAGCATAAATTGTTTGTGGTGCCGGTTTCATGATTTTTTCTGCGTTAAGACTTAATAATTCTTTACCGCTTTCAATTAATCTTCTTAAGTCCCCGTCAGTGAAAATACCTAATACCTTGTTGTCTGGACTTATCACAGCAGAAGCTCCCAAGCCTTTTGCACTCATTTCTTTCATGATTTGTGCCAAGGAGGCGTTGACCAAAACTTTAGGCGTTTCATGTAGGGGACGCATAACATCAGAAACATGGGTTAATAAACGCCGACCTAAAGCACCACCGGGATGAGATACGGCAAAATCATTTTCTTTAAAGCCTCTAGCATCTAATAGTGCAACCGCAAGTGCGTCCCCCATTGCCATTTGTGCCGTAGTACTAGCAGTGGGCGCCAAATTAAGAGGGCAAGCCTCACGAGTTACAGCACTATTGAGGACAAAATGGGCGTGTTTTGCTAAAGAACTATGAATGCCGCCTGTAATTGCAACTAATGGAACACCTAAACGAATAAGTGTAGGTAATATGGCATTGATTTCATCGGATTCACCGCTATTGGATATAGCGAGTACTAAATCAATGGCTTTAATCATACCTAAGTCGCCATGACTTGCTTCAGCCGGATGCACGAACATAGCTGGTGTACCGGTAGAGGCGAGGGTCGCTGCAATTTTACGACCTACATGACCGGCTTTTCCCATACCCATTACGACAACTCTACCACGTGTGTGCAAAATTTTTTCAACTACTTCAGCAAATGTAGGGCTGATTTGTTGTTTTAAACCTAATAGAGCTTGAGCTTCAATTTCAAATGTTTGATGCGCTAGTTGCAACGCTTGGGCAGGGTTAAAAGCAGGAAAAGTCATCTCGTTTACTCGTTTAAAAAGGATGGATTTTGGAATTTGAAATAGAACTTGATTTTAAGTCAGACTTATGGATGTCTTGCACAAGCTAACAGTCGCATTACTTTGATTGCCTACTTTTTGCGAGTTGTTAGGATTGATCTTATGCCTTTTAGTCTACACAAATCAACATGCAAAAAATGATTTTTACTTAAATTGCTATTACATGAGGGGATTGTCATGCCATTTTAGGTTTTAATCAGTTAAAGTTGAGCCATGAATGCACTTTCCCTCACATTAATGTACTTGTTAGCTGCCGTTTTAGGTGTGGTGGCTTGTCGTAGTTTAAAACTTCCACCCATGTTGGGATATTTGGTGGTGGGTGTCGTACTCGGACCCAATGCTTTGGCCTTGGCTGAAAGCACACACTCCATTAGTTATTTAGGTGAGTTTGGAGTAGTGTTTTTAATGTTTGTTATTGGCTTAGAGTTTAGTTTACCCAAGCTTTATTCCATGAGAAAACATGTATTTGGTCTGGGCTTAGCTCAGGTTTTATTTACTCTCCTATTGTGCACTTTGGGGTCATTGACTTTAGCTTGGTTATGGCCTAATTGGTGGAGCATGAGTTGGCAAACCGCCTTAGCTTTAGGGGCAGCAGTCACTATGAGTAGTACTGCCATTGTCATTAAGTTGATGTCTGAAAGGCTAGAGCTGGAGTCAGAATATGGCAAAAGAGTAGTGGGTATTTTATTATTTCAAGATATTGCAGTAGTACCTTTGTTGGTATTGATTCCCGCATTAAGTGCGACCGGAGATTCTTTATTTGAAGCCCTAGGTTGGGCTACCTTAAAAGCAACTGTTTTAGTGACATTGTTAATGGTGGGTGGGCCTAGAGTAATGCGATGGTGGATGACCCTGGTTGCTAAACGCAAAAGTGATGAGTTATTTGTTTTGAATTTATTGTTAGTCACTTTAGGACTGGCTTGGTTAACCGAGCATGCTGGATTGTCTTTAGCCTTAGGTGCCTTTATTGCTGGCATGCTTATTTCTGAAACCGAGTTTAAACATCAGGTGGAAACCGACATTAGGCCTTTTCATGATGTTTTACTGGGCTTGTTTTTTATTTCAATTGGCATGATGTTAGATTGGCATGCCATTTTAGAGCGCTGGACTTTAGTTTTATTATTATTAATTGTTCCTGTAGTATCGAAGTTAATACTCATAGCCCTGTTAGCAAGGGTTTTAGGAGCAACTCCTGGAGTGTCTTTAAGAACTGGCCTTTATTTGGCGCAAGCAGGCGAATTTGGTTTTGTATTGTTGGCTCTTACTCAAGAACATCAGCTTATTAGCAAAGCAGCAGTAAGCCCTATTTTGGCTGCTATGGTTTTATCTATGATGCTGACTCCCTTCATGATGATGTACAGCAACCGAATTGTATTGAAGTTAGTAAGTAGTGAATGGCTGCAACAGTCTTTACAAATGACAAAAATTGCCAGTAAAGCGATTGGCACAGAGCAACATGTGATTATTTGTGGTTATGGGCGTTGTGGACAAAATTTGGCACAAATGCTTAAACAAGAAAACATCCCGTATATGGCCCTAGATTTAGACCCTGATCGTGTTCGGCAAGCGGCAGCAGCTGGTGATTCGGTAGTGTTTGGTGATGCAGTAAGGCTTCAGGCTTTAATGGCAGCGGGTTTAGTTAGAGCTAGTG
>JALQUL010000156.1 GCA_023260735.1 Limnohabitans sp.
TCTTCGTCTGAAGCAGTACGTGAAACTCCTAGAGTTTCATAAAAATCTTTTTTTGTGCTTGGCATAGTAGATGTGATTTAGGGCGTTCAAACAAATCAGCGCAAGTCGGTTTTGAACCGCTTGCGCTGTGCTGAAAAGCGGGCCTCTATTGATAATAATGAATAGAGGGCATCATCTTTTATTGGTCTTTTTTAACTTCTTTAACTTCAGCATCAACAACATTGTCGTCATCAGCTTTAGCCGCATTTCCTGCTGCACTAGCAGCTGCACCTGTTGCTGCTTGGTCAGCTTGCATATCAGCGTACATTTTTTCGCCTAATTTTTGTGAGGCTTCCATGAGTGCTGTGTTTTTAGCTTCAATAATGTTTTTGTCAGAGTCATTTAAAACAGCTTCGAGGTCTTTGATGGCTGCTTCGATTTTCTCTTTTTCACCAGCTTCTAATTTATCACCGTATTCGCCGAGTGATTTTTTCACGCTGTGAACAGTTGCTTCTGCTTGGTTTTTAGCTTGAACAAGTTCGAGTTTGATTTTGTCTTCGGCCGCATTGATTTCAGCGTCTTTGACCATTTGCTCGATTTCAGACTCGCTTAAACCAGAGTTAGCTTTAATGGTAATTTTATTCTCTTTACCAGTACCTTTATCTTTTGCTGCAACATGCAAGATGCCGTTCGAGTCAATGTCAAAAGTCACTTCAATTTGTGGAATACCACGTGGTGATGGTGGAATACCTTCTAGGTTAAATTCACCTAATGCTTTATTACCTGCTGCAATTTCACGCTCACCTTGGTAAACCTTAATAGTTACCGCAGGTTGGTTATCATCAGCAGTACTAAATGTTTGTGCATGCTTGGTTGGGATAGTGGTATTTTTCTTGATCATTTTGGTCATTACACCACCCATGGTTTCAATACCAAGAGACAATGGGGTAACATCCAATAACAATACATCGGTACGGTCGCCAGATAAAACCTGACCTTGAATTGCCGCACCAACTGCAACTGCTTCGTCTGGGTTAACGTCTTTACGTGGATCTTTACCAAAAAATTCTTTTACTTTCTCTTGTACTTTTGGCATGCGGGTCATACCACCTACCAAAATCACATCATGAATGTCAGAAGCGGTTAAACCTGAATCTTTAAGTGCAGTACGGCAAGGAGCAATTGTGCGCTCGATTAACTCTTCAACTAATACTTCTAATTTAGAGCGAGTGAGTTTAATATTTAAATGCTTAGGACCACTTGCATCAGCGGTAATGTAAGGTAAGTTGATATCGGTTTGAGCACTACTTGAGAGCTCGATTTTAGCTTTTTCAGCCGCTTCTTTTAAGCGTTGTAATGCTAAAACATCTTTGGATAAGTCAACACCTTGTTCTTTTTTGAACTCGGCAATGATATGGTCAATAATGCGTTGGTCAAAGTCTTCACCACCCAAGAAGGTGTCACCATTGGTAGATAAAACTTCAAATTGTTTTTCGCCGTCTAGGTCGGCAATTTCAATAATAGAGACGTCAAAAGTACCACCGCCCAAGTCATATACGGCAATTTTGCGATCACCTTTTTCTTGCTTGTCCATACCGAAGGCTAAAGCCGCAGCGGTTGGTTCGTTGATAATACGTTTAACGTCTAGCCCTGCGATACGACCAGCGTCTTTAGTAGCTTGACGTTGTGCATCATTAAAATAGGCCGGTACCGTAATAACCGCTTCAGTTACTTCTTCACCAAGATAATCTTCAGCTGTTTTTTTCATTTTGCGAAGAACATCAGCGCTTACTTGTTGTGGCGCCATTTTTTTGCCACGTACTTCAACCCATGCATCGCCATTGTCAGCTGCTGCAATGGTGTATGGCATTAAATCGATGTCTTTTTGGACTTCTTTTTCGGTGAATTTACGACCGATTAAACGTTTAACAGCGTATAAGGTGTTGCGTGGATTAGTCACTGCTTGGCGCTTGGCCGATGCACCAACTAAAACTTCACCGTCTTCTTGATAAGCAATAATAGACGGTGTTGTACGCGCACCTTCTGCATTTTCGATTACTTTCGCTGTGTTGCCTTCCATGACTGCAACGCAGCTATTGGTAGTACCTAAGTCAATACCGATCATTTTTCCCATGATTTACTCCAGTGGATAATTTATTTAATAAGTTTTAAGTTGTGCTTCTTTTCAAACAAGACGGGTTAGAAGCGTTAAAGATTAGTTAAGTATGCTTTGCTTTTTTTCAATACTTATTTGAAAAAATTAGTAATGAATTTATTTAGGGGCAGCTACCATCACTAGGGCAGGGCGTAATACCCGGTCTGCAATGGTGTAACCTTTTTGTAATACAGAAACAATGGTGTTAGCTTCTTGCTCAGCTGGTACCATTGAAATAGCTTGATGTAAATTAGGATCAAATTTACTTGCAACAGCAGGGTCAATTGCGATTACTTTATTTCGCTCAAGAGCCGACTTAAGTTGCCTAAGCGTGGCATCAGCACCTTCACGAATTTGTTCGATGCTGGCTTCTTTAATGGCTAAACCTGCTTCAAGACTATCGCATACAGGAAGCATGCTTTCGGCAAACGCTTCTACTGCAAATTTACGAGCTTTGGCGATTTCTTCTTCGGCTCGGCGTCTTGCATTTTGCACATCTGCTACAGAACGTAAAAATTGATCTTGTAATTCAGCTACTTTTGCTTGTAATTCCTGGATTTGTGCTTGAGTTTGCTCATGATCGCTTGCTGTATTCGCTGTTTGGCTATTTTCATTATCTTGGGCTAAATTTTCTTGAGCTGCTTGGGCTTCAGCATTTTGGTGTGTGTTTTGTTCAGACATATCGTTAAGTTGGAAAGTCAATCTCCCTAATGAAATAAGGGTCATATGCCTTATTTCAAGGGCGAAAAAAAGTTAAATAAAAAAACTGTAAAGATAGTTGTTTTTAAAGGCCTGTACTAACGGGGCCTTATGACCAATTTCAGTAAAGATGAGTTAAAAAGCACTTACCAACCTCAAGGACAGGAAGTCATAGAGGGGAGGAGATCAATTATTGAGCAGATTTTGATACCAATAGTCATAGTTATGGTGAAAAAGCCAACAAAATAACTGATTCAAGTCCATGCCATCAATTCAGTTAAGATTTTTGTTATTGCTTACACAAAAACAAAAGATGAAACAAAAACGTATTAAAAGGTAGTTTTACAATCTATATAAGCGATTATAAAAAGACATCATTCAATTAAATATAATACGCCTATTATTTTAATATGATTGAAAAATATGATTTTATGATCTAAATTTCAACTGGATTGTCTAGTATTGAATACAAGCTTTTAATTGCAATCAAAGAGCTATAAAAATAAAAACCTCCATAAAGTTGGAGGTTCAAACCAATCTATAACTGTTCTTTGTTTAGGCGAGTGCTTTTTGAAAGACCTAGAATAAATTAAACTGCTAATAATTCAACATCAAACTTTAAAGTTGCATTGGGCGGAATAACGCCACCCGCACCGCGTACGCCATAGCCTAAGTTGGCCGGAATAATGAGGGTGCGAGCACCACCTACTGCCATACCGGCAACACCTTCGTCCCAGCCAGCAATAACTTGACCAGCACCCAAAGCAAAGCTAAATGGAGTTCCTCGGTCTTTGCTAGAGTCAAATTTAGCTCCTTGTTGACCGTTGTTATAAAGCCAACCAGTGTAGTGAACTTGTACACGGTGACCTTTTTGCGCAATAGCGCCTGTACCCACTTGAGTGTCTAAATATTGCAAACCAGATGAAGTAGTGATCATTTTTTTCCTTAAAAAGCTTAGTAATGAAGTCGTTTCATAATAAATATGTTTGCTCAAGATTGTACCAACATGCTTGAATAAACTCGGGGCTAGGCTTATTAATGAAATAAAAAATTAAGGAAGTTGTGTCATATTGGTTTTGATTGTTTTTTCCTCCGTCCACTTTTGAGCGAAAGAAGGAAGCTCGACCAACAAACGGGTTAGATGAATACCCAATGGGGTCAAAAAATAGCCTGATTTACCGTGAGCTAACAAACCTGCCGCTCTTAGTTCTTTGGTTCTAGCGTTCAGAGTATTGGGGGTAACTCCACCCATACTATCTTGTAATAATCTAAAGTTTTGTGGATGCCCATCTTTGAGTGCCCAACATAAGCGAAGGGTGTATTTCGACTCCAATAGGGAAAATAAGTCAGATAATGGTGTATTGGCTTTTAGGCTCATGTTTGATGTCTCCTCCGATTAATTATTTTAGTGACTAACCTTAAAAAGGTGTAAAAAAAGCGCAAATTGAAAATAAAAATGAGTAAAAAATAACTAAAAAGTAGATTCAAAGCCATTTTTGCTATAAACTTTAACATTGGGGCTAAGCGACATTTTCCTCAATATAAAGATTACGAC
>JALQUL010000171.1 GCA_023260735.1 Limnohabitans sp.
TCTTCACCCAACCAAAGATTAGACATTAAAACACCAAACACAGGTACTAAACTAATAAAACTAGAGGCAGCACCCGCGCCTAATTTGGCAATACCTTCAAAATACCATGCATATGCCAAAACAGTTGGCCCTATTGCCATCGCCACTAATAAACCTATGTGATGACCTTCGAAACTACTTAAGTGCGGCATACCCTCTAAGAATAAAGCGGTAGGCCACATAAATAATACCCCCACACAAGCAGTGTAGGCTGAGGCAGTGAGGGGATCCATACCCTGCATACTTTTTTTACCTAATAGAGAATAAATTACCCAACAAGCAATACAACCAAAAAGTAGGTACTCACCAATGCCAATATTGCCCGTAAGAATTCGCCATGGCTCGCCATGGGTTAAAACGATTGAAGCACCTAGTACCGAAACCACCATACCCAGTGCTACTTTTAAAGTGAACACTTCCTTAAAAAGCCAAGCGGCTAACAATGTGGTGAAAACTGGATTAATAGTGACGACTAAAGCGGCTCTTCCAGCAGGAACCAAATGGAGTCCTGTCATAAAAAAAACTCCATATCCATAGACACCAAATACCCCCCCAAAAATAATGGCTAGCCATTGTTTTTTATTGAGCTGTGGCCAGTGCCCTTTTGAAATTCTAAGCCAAGTTAAAAATAAAAAAGCAGCCAATGTAAAACGTAAACTTGACGCAGTAAGGGGAGGCATGCTTTGTGTAATGGCTTTACCCATTGGCCAAGAAGCCCCCCATAACAAAGACATTCCAAGCAGTTTTATATGGGCAGGACCGAATCGAGGCGCAATAGAGTGAGGCATGTAACTAACCGTAAAAATTTTTATATTCGTTAGCAGAGTGTATCTTATGTAAGAGTGGCACTAAGCGAAAGAGCGAGTACTGTAGTCAATTGCCATGCCCTAACATAAGACCTGGCTGTTGGGGTGGCAAATACAATACGCACAACACAATACTAAACCTGCGGTGAGTGGTATTAGATCAAGTTAAAAAAGGATGTTGTGTTGGACTACACAACATCCTTATAGGAATTTAACAGATATAAACAAGCTGGACCATAGAGTCAAGTAGTTTGGCCTTTAGCTCTAGGGTATTAGTAGCGACTGCATAAAGTGTAAAAACAATAAGCATTACTCAAGGCTTGATAATTGTATAACGGGTCCATTCATCACGAATAAATTGCACGTAAACAGGTTTTGCTTTGTCGAGTTGACCTAGTACCTGTTGAAATTGCTTTAAATTGCTTATTTCAATTTGATTGATACCCACAATAATATCGCCTGATTTTAAGCCCGCTCTAGCTGATTGCTCGGTGGCTTGATCTATCTTCACACCACCTTCAATTCTAAGACTTCTGAGTTGAGCACTAGTTAAGTCGCTCACTTTAAGCCCCCAACTCATATTCTTAGATTCAGCATCTGGTTTTTTGTTAGTTTCCTCCGCTTTTTCATTGAGATTGAGAGTATCCACAGTAATAGGCACAGTTTTAGCGGTTTTATTACGCATAATCGTCATACTGGTTTTTGTACCTGGTTTAATAGCTCTCACAATAGGGGGTAAATCTTTGGAGGTATTGATGGCTTTGCCGTCAAAGTGAGTAATAACGTCACCCGCTTTGATACCAGCCAAGGCAGCGGCAGAGCCTTCTTTTACACCTCTGACCAAAGCTCCGTTTTCTGATTTTAGGCCTAAAGCCTCGGCGGTTTCTTTACTTAATGATTCAATCTCCACCCCAATTCCACCCCTAACTACTTTGCCGCCATTTTTTAATTGATCGGAAACCCTAATGGCTTCGTCAATAGGAATAGAAAATGAAATACCCATATAACCACCAGAGCGGCTATAAATTTGACTATTAACGCCAATTACTTCTCCGCGCATATTAATAAGTGGGCCACCTGAGTTACCTGGATTGATGGCAACATCGGTTTGAATATGGGGTAAAAAATCGCCAGTGTCACGTTGTTTGGCACTTACTATGCCTGCAGTCACCGAGTTTTCTAAGCCAAATGGAGAACCAATTGCCATGACCCATTCGCCAACCTTGAGACGATTAATGTCACCAATTTTAACGGTGGGTAAATTTTTTGCTTCTACTTTTAAAACTGCAATGTCGGAGGCCTTATCAGAACCTAAGACTTTTGCCTTTAATTCACGTTTATCAGTCAGTGTGACCAAAACTTCATCAGCATTTTCAACCACATGCGCATTAGTCATGACGAGACCATCGGCACTGATAATAAATCCGGAACCCTGACCGCTGTTGATTTTTTCCTCGGAATTTTTAGGCCATGGTTGATTCGGATTTCTAGGGCTAGGGGCAAATTCCTCGCCAAAAAAACGGCGTAAAAAATCTTGCATTTGTGAGTCAGTAGAGCCTCTTTGACTCCGCTGAGAATTAGTTTTTTCAAATACTTTGATATTGACAACAGAGGGGCCGACTTGTTCTACTAGTTCGGTAAAGTCGGGTAAACCACGTGGATTAGTTTGTGCAAAACTTGCTGGTGTCACAATTAAAGAACTCGTTAAAGCCAACAGACTCAGGCACTTACGAATGTTAGACATTTTTAAAAATTGCATAAGAATAACTCCGAAGCGATAGGGATAAAAATGATTAAAACTAAAGTATTCAAAACAATAAGATTGCAATAAAAGTCGATTTAAATCATATTGTTATAGAAATAATCGGACTGATTTTTAAATTAGTAGCAATAGCTACACGTATTTCAATTTCTAACTATGCCAAAGTTAGCTTTGACCCGTATAGATGATTGGTATTGATACAACAAGTTCTTAAGATCAGCCTATTTAACTATAGTTTTATAAAATTTAAAAATAAGGATTTATCGTAATAAATTCAAGTCCCTCCAATTAAAAAAACAGATGAAAAAACAGAGCATTTTGTAAGTGTGTGTAAACAGCGCAACACTTTTTCAGTGTCATATGAATGCCATTAATTTGCAATGGAAGTTTCACTATGCAGGTCCATGATTGACATACCCCATACAACTTGGAGTTCATCATGAGTGAATCAAACTTAAATGAATTTGAGCAGCGCTCTGCATCATTTTTTAGAGTCGTTAAGCGTCAACAAAGTCAAGCGCAAGCTCAAAAAAAAGTCGCTATTGAGTTAGTGCAAAACTTAGCTACTAATTCACCAGAGTTAGTAACAGAGATCAGCTATAAAGCATCTTGGGCAGTTCATTTAGATGAAGTGAGAGCCGCTCAGAGGCTGCGCTATGAAATTTTTGCAAACGAATTTGGTGCCAATATTTCTAGCAATTCGGTGGCTAATTTAAATGGGCCTAATACCGAAATAAAAAATATTGCAGAACAAAATATAGACAAGGACGAGTTTGATGATTACTGCGAACATCTCATTGTTAAAGAAACCAGCACTGGTCAAGTAGTGGGCACTTATCGAGTATTACCACCCTTACAAGCTAAGCGAATTGGTAGGCTTTATTCAGAAAGCGAATTTGATTTATCACCACTTAAATATTACCGAAAAAAAATGGTAGAGCTGGGTCGTAGTTGCGTACATCCTGACCATAGAAGCGGTACTGTCATTATGACTTTAGGCTCTGCATTATTTAAGTTCATGGATATCAATCGGTTTGAAAGTATGGTGGGTTGCGCCAGTATTCCTATGCAAACACTAGGGCATAAAAATGGTCATGCAGCCAGCGCAATTTGGTATCAATTAAAAAAGAATTATTTGGCTCAAGAGCAGCATTTAGTTAAAGCCTATTGTCCTCTTCCCTTAGAAGAGGATGTAGGCGATATAAAAATAGAGCCACCACCTTTAATTAAAGGTTATTTAAGAATGGGAGCGAAGGTATTAGGAGCGCCTGCTTGGGATAAGGATTTTAATACGGCAGACCTGCCCATTATGGCAAGACTTGCTGATTTGCCAGAGCGTTGTTGCTTCATCTGCCTCGAGGCATGCTTCATGCCATAGAAAACGCCATTGAGTAAGATATCGAGGGTAAATTGCCACTCTTCCCGAGTCGTTGATTCGAGTGGACCTAGCGCTCCAACGATGCCCGCATTGTTGAACATCACATCTAACTTGCCGAATTCATCTACCGCTGACTTTATCAGCGCTTCAACCTGATCCTCATTCGTCACATCACACAGTTTAAATCTTGCGCGATCACCGAGCTTGGCGAGCATCTCCGCTCCGCCTTGCTCCTGAATGTCACCCAAGACAACGACAGCACCCTCGGACACCAGCTTCTCCGCCGCAGCCGCGCCGATTCCGCTTGCGCCACCAGTAATGACAGCCACCCTATCCGTTAGTCGACCCATGACAACACCCCATTATCGCTCGTGCATAAAAGCGGGGGCCTAGACACTAGCTGGGCCCAGTAACCCAGCCCCCCCTCT
>JALQUL010000211.1 GCA_023260735.1 Limnohabitans sp.
CGGGCCGCCGGCGTGCTTGATCGACGACAGCGGCGAGGCGCCGGTGCCGCCGTCATGGCAGGTTTAGGTTTAGGCTTTGTGTCTTTACACACCATTGGCAATGAGTTAGAACAGCAAAAAATTACCATGTTAGAAGTGGAAGGCGCACCTGTAGTAAGAGCTTGGAATGTGGTACATACACAAGCCAAAATGTTGTCGCCTGCGGCAGAAGCATTTAGATATTTTATGCTAGAGCAGGGGGAAGCTTATTTAGCCAAACATTTTGGTGCGTATTAAAGCCTCACCATTTTGCAAGTAGCCTTTTGTGCTACTACTGGTGGAGTAGGATTAGAAGGTTGATTTTGCCACCCCAATCAAGACCCAATTTGATATAAAGTGAGCTAATTCTTGTTTTGTTAAAAGGAGCCTTTATGGGAAAATCTTTACGCCTTTCAGAAAAGTGGTTTAGACGTGGCCTTTGGTTGGTGGCCGCCATTTTTGCCTTCTTTTTAATTAACTTAGGCGGCACAGTGGTAAACGACTTGCCTAAAGTAGAAAAGTCCTTAGAGCTAAGCGATTTTTTAGATCAAAAAACCAGCCAAGCTTTAAATAGTAATTTAAAAACTCATGAACAAACCATTAGCACTGCCAAGGCAGCCCTTGAGCAAGCAGAGCTTCAACTAGAGACTGCGCAAAAAAATTCTTGGGCAGCACAGGCTACTTTTAATAATTGGTTAGCCACTAGGCAGGCCACTCAACAAGCCAGCCAAGACCCAGAGCTGATTGCAAGAACCAAAGCCCTGGAGGTGTTAAAAGACAAAGAACGAGCAGCAGATAGTGCAATAGAAAAACAAAACCAAATTATTTTAGACGCCAACCAAAGCTACGACAAAACACGTCGTGCCTTAGATGAATTAGAAAGCGTTGCACAAAGCCAATTAAATAAAGAAAATAGAAGCCTAGAACTAAGAGTATTTTTATATCGTTTGGCTTTAACCCTACCTTTGCTAGCATTGGCCGGCTGGTTGTTTGCCAAAAAACGCAACAGCTCTTATTGGCCTTTTGTATGGGGCTATATTGGATTTGCCCTATTTGCCTTTTTTGTAGAGCTAGTGCCCTACATGCCTAGTTATGGCGGCTATGTACGTTACACAGTAGGTGTACTACTGACCGCCATTATTGGCCGACAAGCTATTGTGGCACTCAACCGCTACCTAGAAAAACAAAAATTAGCCGAACAATTACCCGACCAACAACGTCGCCAAGAATTAAGTTATGACACTGCCCTTAGCCGTTTAGCTAAAGGGGTATGCCCTGGTTGCGAGCGAGCAGTAGACCTTAAAAACCCCGACATTGATTACTGCCCGCATTGTGGTATTAGCCTATTTGACCACTGCCATGCTTGCACCACTCGTAAAAGTGCATTTGCCAAATATTGCCATGCTTGCGGAGAGGGGGCAGGGGTTAAAGACAAGCCATGAATTGGCGGGTGATTGTAGCCGTGTATTAGAACAAAGACCTTAACCACTGGCCCATAAAACGGCTAGGCATTAAAGTAAAAGCACCCGCCACCAAACAAGCACCAATATAAAGCCACTGCATACACAAACGGTGGCCTTTTATATTGCCTTGGGCTAACAATTTAAAACTAAAAAACAAAGTGGTAAATGTAACAATTACCAATAAATGAATAGGCGAAAAGCCCGCTATATTGATGTATGTATAACCATGAATCAATAAGCTGCTACAAGCGGCCCCCACCATACAAGTGACCCAAGCATAACCCATAGCCCTATGCAGCCTAGGATGCACCATACGGCCCAACCTAGCCCATAGGGCAATGGGGCCTAATACAACAGCAGATAGTGCAAAACCAATGTGAATGGCGATAATGGGGGAGGGTTGCATACAAGATATATGGGGGAAAATGAATAATTTGTTTTTTTATTCTAGTCCATTGCATTTAGTTTATGCCCAAAAATAATTTTTTTAATTACTATTTAATATTTGATAAATTTCAATAGTTAACTTCAATACGTTATATTTACTCTTTGTTTTACTACAGGTTTCTTTTATGCCTTTCTCCGTCTCGCTCAATCAAGTTTTAGTTTTTTGGTTTGAAGAGTCTTCGGCTACCGACTGGTGGAAAAAAAACGATAGTTTTGATGCGCTAATTAGCCATCGCTTTAAAGATTTGCATAAGCAAGCGAGCTTGGGTGAATTATTTGTTCATCGTCATACGGCGCAAAATTACCTTGCCGAAATTATTGTATTAGACCAATTTTCTAGAAATATTTATCGCAATTTGCCAGCCTCTTTTGCGCAAGATGGTATGGCTTTGGTATTGGCTCAAGAGGCGGTCGCCAAGGGTTTTGATTTATTATTAAATGCTACTCAGCGTTCATTTTTGTATATGCCTTTTATGCACAGCGAGTCTTTATCGGTACATGAATATGCTGTACAACTTTTTACTCAATTGGGTAATCCAAACATGTTAGATTTTGAGTTAAAACACAAAGCCATTATTGAAAAATTTGGTCGCTATCCGCATCGCAATAACATTTTAAATAGAAGCTCTAGCCCTGAAGAACTTGAATTTTTAACTCAAGAGGGGTCTGGGTTTTAAGGGTAATACCATAACAAAAATAGTTGTGTTATTATTAATTTATAGTCGTTTTATTCTTTTTTATATTCAAAGGGTAAATGTATGAAACCATCTGTTGTGGTAGCTGCCAATCGCGATGCTATCCGTAGTGTAGTCGAACGCCATCGAGCCAAAAACGCGCGAATTTTTGGCTCTGTTTTGCATGGCAATGATGTTGAAGGCAGTGACCTAGATTTGCTTATAGACCCCACTTTTGAAACCACTCTTTTTGATATTGGTGCCATTACTCACGAATTAATTGAGTTATTGGGTGTCCCTGTAGATGTGCTAACACCTAATGCTTTACCAGAACAATTTCGCGCCAAAGTGGTAGCAGAAGCTTTACCAGTATGAGCAAAGATCTGCAACGGCTCACCGATTATCTATCACATATTGTAGAAGCAATAGAACGCATTGAACATTATGTAGTAGACCTAGATGAAATGGGTTTTCTAAGTAGTGAGTTGGTGCAAGACGCGGTTGTGCGAAATTTTGAAATTATTAGGGAGGCTAGCCACAATATTGAAAAACGTTATCCTGAATTTGTAAAGCAACACCCCGAGATCCCTTTCAGTGCTGCTTACCAAATGCGTAATGTAATTGCTCATGGCTACTTTAAAGTAGATTTCGAGTTAGTTTGGAAAACAATTTGCAATCAACTACCAGAATTTTATAAGTTAGTAAAAACAGCATCTGAATTTTAACTAGCTCCAAAATTTTTCAACTTTTACTGCAAGTTATTTCTCGACCTTAAGTTATGCAAAAGCGCTTTCAACAACACTTAGTTTTAACTGCCCAACAAGGGCCTTGGCGGATTGGATTTTAATTTCTATGTTGTAGCCTAAACGGGTTAAACAATCCATTAGTTTATGCTCCGATAAGCCGCTCACTTCTCCTCTCTACCTTGGTGAGGCTTTGGTTTCGATCGATGGGCACAGTAATAAAGCTATGGCTGACCAAATCATGGCGGCTGATAAAGCCCGGCTCAAAATTCAATTGAGCTCAATTAACAAAGCAGATATGAAAGCTCTTGAAGATGCTGTTAGACTTCATTTTGGCCTTGCCCAATAGCAAATATTAGCGAAATAAATAATCACTGATTCTTAATAAAAAGCCCAGCACAGTTACCTGTGTTGGGCTTGTTTTTTTATTGGTATAAATACCAACTGCTACTACAGCAGTGTGTTTAACAATCGTTAATCATTAAAACGGATATTGCTGAACTTCCGGCTCGATAGTTAACCATTTTAATTCGGTGAACTCATCAATAACAGCACGACCGTCAAAGCGGCCATAGCCGCTGGCTTTGGTTCCGCCGTAGGGGGCTTGGGCTTCGTTTTGAACAGTAGATCCATTCACATGCACAGAGCCGTATTCTAGGTCCATAGCAACGGCTAGGGCGCGGTTAACGTCGCGACCAAAGACACCAGAAGACAAACCATAAGCGCTGTCGTTGGCAACAGTAATAGCCTCATCTGCCGATTGAACGCGCACCACTACTGTGACTGGGCCAAATGTTTCTTCATCATAAATACGCATAGATGAGTTCACATGATCCAAAATAGTGGCAGGCATAATCGCACCATTGGCTACACCACCACAAACAATTTTTGCACCTTTGCTTAAGGCGTCTTCCAGCATTTCGTTAATACGATTGCCAGAAGCGGCTTGAATCATTGGGCCAATAATACATTGTGGGTTTTTAGAAGGGTCATCATTTTGTAACTCGCTTGCACGAGTAGCAAATTTTGCGACGAACTCATCGGCTACTTTGGCATCCACAATTAAACGCTCTGTGGACATACAAATTTGACCTTGGTATAAGAAGGAACCAAATACAGCGGCCTTGACTGCTTCGTCAATATTGGCATCGTCTAAAACGATTAAAGGTGATTTACCACCCAACTCTAATAAACAACGCTTTACATGTTTGGCTGCTTGTTCAGCAATAACTCGGCCCACACGTGTAGAACCAGTGAAGTTAATTCTTCTAATGGCAGGATGTGCAATTAAAGACTCCACTACTTGTGGGGCATCTTGTGGGGCGTTGCTTAAATAATTTAATACACCTGGTGGGAAACCCGCTTCTACTAATGTTTCTGCAATTAGTGCATGTGTTTTAGGACTGGCTTCAGAACCTCTAAATACCACGGTGTTACCACACACAATTGGATAGGCAATGGCTCTAGCAGCCAAAACTACTGTTCCATTCCAAGGCACAATACTTAAAATGCCACCCACTGGTTGGCGTAATGTCATAGACAAAGCACCTGGCTTGTCGGTAGGCAGTGTTTCACCTTGAATTTGAGTGGCTAAAGAGGCCGCCTCGCGAAACACATTGGCAGCCAAAAATACATTAAAGCCGGCCCATAATGCAGAAGCACCTACCTCAGCGGCCATTACCTCAATAAATTGTGGTGTTTTTTGCTCTAATAAATCGGCGGTTTTTAATAACAAACGACGACGCTCGCTAGGGGCTGAGCGCTTCCATGTTTTATAAGCGGCAGCGCAAGATTGAGCGGCTAATTGTGCGTCGCTTACACCAGCAGCTGCTGATTGTGTAATGACTTCGTTACTTACTGGATGGCGTCTTTCAAACAATGCACCGTTGCTTGCATTAACCCATTGGTTATCGATAAGAATTTGTGAATTCAATGACATGTTATGTCTCCTTATTGGAAATAAATAGAGTTTTAAAAAACAAAAATTAATACTTAAGATTTGCTGAGGATGTCAGCCATACGTTCACCAATTAAGGCGCAGGTGGCCATAGTGGCAACAGTGGCAATACGCGGCATGATGGAGCTATCGGCAATACGTAAACCTTGTACGCCATTGACTCGTAAATTGGCATCCACTACGGCCTCGCTGTCTTTGCCCATACGGCAAGTACCAGCTTGATGGAAATAAGTGGTTGCGCCATTACGTACAAAATCTTCCATGGCTTTGCCAGTTAATTTTTCAGCAGGTGCAACTTCACGTTTAACAAAGTCTTTCATGGCTGCTGAATTACCAATTTCACGGCTCACTTCAATACCAAAGGCAAGTGCTTTTACATCATCTGGATGACTCAAGAACTGGGCATCTACAATAGGTCTGTCTTTAGCATCGGCAGAGCGTAACTTGACCTCACCACGGCTCTTAGGAGCCACTAGACCTGCGCACAAGGCCCAGCTGGTATTAGGTGGTGCGTATTGGCTTTTAACTACTTCGCTGGCATAAGGCAATTCAATTTGAACCAAATTAACATCTGGTGAAGCTAATGAAGATTGGCTCTTTAAGAAACCAGCTACATTGGCTGCACTATTGCGATGCGGTATGTATTCTTTGGGTTCCCAAATGCAACCACCGTGCAAAATATGATCTTGGAAATTCTTACCCACTTGACCAGAATTCACCACGGTTTTAATGCCATGGGCTTTTAATTGGGCTTCTTCACCAATACCACTTAACATTAATAATTTAGGAGTGTTAATACCGCCTGCACTCACAATCACTTCGGTATTTGCACCAATCACACTCTGTACACCTGCACGAGTAATTCTGACGCCTGTTACTCGTGTGCCTTTCAGCTCTAATTTATCGACATGAGTATTTACTAAAACCGTTACATTAGGTTTAGACAAAACTGGATATAAATAAGACCTCGCCATACTTTGACGACGGCCGTCGCGGATAATTTGGTTCATGAAGGCAAAACCAATACCGGCTTCTTCGCGTTTACCGTTTTGATCATCAAACACAGGGTAGCCCAATGCCTGACAAGCAGCCAACATAGCAGGTGCTACTGGATGCGGATTGTTAGCTGGTTGGCACCATACAGGGCCGCCTTTGCCTCTATAACGCTCACTAGGTGCGCCTTGCCAATTTTCCATACGGCGATAGACTTCTAATCCAGACTCATAGCCCCAAGCAGCATCACCACTGGCTTGCGCCCAAAACTCTAAGTCTTGTTTAAATGGTCTAGCCCAAATAGTGGCGTTAATACTGCTACCACCACCTACCACTTTGCCCATATGCTCTGGAATGGCACGGTTGTTAGTACTAGCAGAAGGAATGGAAACATCACCCCAATCGCGCTCTGAACCTAAATTGGTAAACCAAACATTTGGATTCATCACAGAGGGAGCGGTATCCCAATCGCCAGCTTCAATCATTAAAATAGAAGCGTCTTTACGCAAAGCCAAACGGCCTACCATTGCACAAGCTGCAGAACCAGTACCCACCACTACATAATCATAAGAAGCACTTAATTTGGCACTACGCTGATCTTGATTCGCACGGATGGCATCCAACTCATCGGCCAAAGCTGGCAACCCTGCTACTGCTACACCGGCTGCAACAGCTGCTCGAATAAAACTTCTTCTGTCTAAACGTCCTGCAATAAAACGACGTTCTAGATTTTCTAGAACCTGATCTTGAACTTCTAAATTTCTTTGGTTATCAATTTTCATTTTTTCAATCCTCTTGAATTTGAATTGGTCTCCTTACCTTTACAGACCCCGCTGTAAAAGATGAAAACAATTCTAGAAAAAATGAAAACTGCACTATACATCGGGAATTCCCTTAGCATTTTTGTTCCGTTATAGAACAACTTTGCTTCAACTACTCGATGTTTCTCCCAATTCAAAACAATCAAACTTCAAAAATTTTTAATCACTTGCTTGTAAAAATTAAAATTAATTTTTATAAATCGAAACATCAATAGCAAGCTCTTGTACACGCCTATAAATTAGGCCTCTTGATACCTTAAGCCTGGTGGCTACTTTAGAAATATTGCCCTTGTATTCGACCAAATATTTCTTTATTAATTCTGCGTCTGCTTGGCGCAAACTATCAATGGACTCCTCTTTAGATGGCTCTGATAAGGGCTCTGGGTGGAGACTCATTGTGGCGACTGTATTGGCACTTAAAACGCTAGCATTTAAAATATCAGGATTGTCATTGACACTCGTATTGTTGTTAACATTAACTTGATTAGTGCCAATCCTAGCGCATAAAGAAGAAGAGGAGTATGAGGAGGGGGAGAGGGCAGGCCTTGAGTGATGAATAGCTAGGCACTGTGGTGGCTGGGAATATTGAGTTTGCAGGTAAACAGAAAATCCATTGCTTAATCTTTGAATAGAGGTGTCTTTACCAGTGAGATCAAAAAAATCAGCCGTGCTTAAATCAAAAACCTCTTCTACTCTTATAGAATTTGACGCTATTTCAAAGGGTAACTTTAATAAAGAATGGGCGGCCGTATTAATCCAAACAATTTGTCCGTTATGACTCACTCCCATCATGCCTACTAATGGTGATTCAATTAAGCCAGGTAAGAATTGGAACTTCACAACTATGCTATCTTTGGCTTGTAACATCAACAAGCGGTTTTCAATTGAAGATGCATAAGTGCACACTAACACGCTAGGGTCAAAAGAGAACTGCACTACCTCGCTAGAAATATCTAAAATGCCAGCGAGTTTGCCGTCAATTCCTCTAATGGGAGCTGCCGCGCAATACATATCTTTAACACTTTCATAATAGTGTTCTGTGCCAGATACACTGGCTTGTTTACCGGTTCTAGCCACTAATCCTGGAGCGGTAGTGCCTACATATTCTTCTGCCAAATTAACACCGACACGATGCGCAACTGGAATAATTTTTTGTTCTCTTTGACTAGATGGAGTTAAGCCAATTAATACGCCTGTGGAGTCGGTTAAAACAGCCGAGCAACTTGAAGAGCGAATGACGGGTAAAAGATTCTCTTGCTCTCTGACCCAAGCCTCTACTAAGGCTCGGTTGTTTTGAACGGCTAATTGACTTCTGCTATTAGAAACAGGCTGAAATTCAATTTTATCTTGGGGTAGCGTATTGGCTCTGTAGCAACGCATCCATGATTGAAAAATTTGTTCTGAAACAATGCCAGAAGGAAGAATGCCCTCTTCAAAATATTTTGCCTTTGCTAAAGCAACTCGATCTTGACGATTATCTGAAAATAATTTTAGCATTGGCTTCTCCAAAAAACATCATTTAATGATGACAAGTCAATTGCTTCATTTTTATAAAAAAAGAGGACTAAAAAGTCCCCTTTTTTTAAGAAGCGTCCGGTTGTTGTGCAGGAGCTGCTTTTTGAAATGCTTGCAGCCTCATACAATTTGATTCAATTTCAGCAATAAGTGGCCATTGATTTAAATTGACTTTAAATCTTCTTGCACTTTCAATTTGCGGAATTAGATAAATATCAGCAATAGTGGGGGCCTGTTCAAAACAAAACCCTTGTCGATTTTTATCTGCCGCTAGCAAGGCCTCTAAGGCATTGAACCCATCCGTAATCCAATTAGCACACCATTGATTAATAGCCTCCTCATTGGCGCCCAATTGATGACGTAAATATTCTAAAATTCTACGATTATTAATTGGATGGATATCACAACCGACTATTGCTGCTAAAGCTCTCACATGGGCACGTTGTTCTGGATTACTTGGCAACAAAGCTGGAAACGGATGCTTTTCTTCCAACCACTCAATAATGGCGGGTGATTGAATAAGTGGTTGTTCACCAAGGTCTAATACCGGAACAAAGCCTTGAGGGTTTATTGCTTTAAATGCGGCGGTTAAGTGTTGCTCGGTTCGTAAATCAACTGCAATGTAGTCTGGGTTTAAACCCTTTAACTCTAGTGCAATACGCAAACGATGCGAGGTCCCGCTTCTAAAAAAGTTATATAACTTCATAAGCTAATCTATTATTGTGCATCGCTAATTTGTAGCGTAACTTCGGCAACACCTTCTACACGGCCCGTAATTTTGTCGCCGCTTACTACCGCACCTACCCCCTCTGGAGTACCTGTGTAAATTAAATCGCCAGGTTGCAAATGGTAAAACAATGAAAGGTCAGCAATAATTTCACGCACATTCCAAATTAATTTATCAACATTAGATGATTGCTTGGTTTGACCATTGACTTCAAGCGCAATTTGGCCTTGATCAATAATTTGGCCTTGCATTGGCACAATTTCGGTACATACAGATGATTGCTCTACATCTTTACCCAAATCCCAAGGACGACCTTTGTCGCGTGCGACCAATTGCAAATCTCGGCGTGTCATATCTAGACCTGCTGCATAGCCATAAATAATTTCATGTGCATTTTCGGCGCTCACTCTAAAACCTTCCTTACCAATTGCCACCACCATTTCCATTTCAAAATGATAGTTGTTGGTTTCTGGTGGATAGGCAATAGTAGAACCACTCTCGACCAATGTTTGTGGTGCTTTTGTAAAATAAAAAGGACGCTCTACTGTTTTATCTACAGGGCGGCCCATTTCTACGGCATGAGCATGGTAATTACGACCCACAAAAAATAAACGATTAATTGGAAAACGCTTTGTATTACCACGAATAGCTAATGACTGAACCGCTGGGGGATTAAAAATATAGGTCATAAAAATTCTCGATTAAAAAATAAAAATAAAATGGTTTTTTTATCCACGATTTTCGTAAATACCTAACTTACGATGTAATGGAGATTCATCTGCAATAAATAAAAAAGCTGGTTGATGGTCGTGTAGATTTTTTAAGGTTACACTTTCATAACCCGGCGAACAACAGGTGTCGGCCTCTTGCATTTCAAAAGTTTGACCCACTACTTGTGCCTGCACAGACCCTTCTATTACATGAAACACTTGTGCCGGCGAGCGAGCCGGCAGACGCAAAGTTTGACCAGGTCTTAGCATTAAAGCGTAATAGCCCAAAATATTTTCTGCATCTGTTCCGGTTTCTGGATTGACATAATTGACCTGTATCATTTCAAGTGAGGCATCATCAAAACCCATACTTTGCAAAGCCAATTTGGCGTCTTTCCAAGCGTATCGCAACATCGGATAGGTTTTTTTACTTCTTTCAAACACTTGGCTAGGCACAATACCAGCACGAGCATATTGCTGATCACTTTGCCCTGGACGAATCACTTGTCGGTCACCATTGATGTGATAACTTGCCTCTATGTAATACATTAAAGGCAAATCTAAAACATCTAACCAAATAACGGGGTCAGTACCATCGTGACCATGCTCATGCCATAAACCTGTGGGAGTTAAAATAAGATCTCCTCGGCTCATCGGACACTTTTCACCATTTACGGTGGTATAAGCTCCCTCGCCCTCCACAATCATCCTCACCGCATTGGGTGTATGCCTATGACTAGGTGCCCATTCACCTGGTAGCAATAATTGCATGCCTAAATAAATAGCAGCACTGGCTTGCATTTTTTCTAAACCATGGCCTGGGTTGGCTAAAACCAAGACCCTGCGCTCGGCTTTTTCAATTGGCGTTAATTCGCCAGCCTTCATTAATAAAGGACGCAGCGTTTGGTACTGCCATAGCGTAGCTTTAGTATGGCGAGTGGGTACTTGAGGAGGTAGCACTGAACGCAAGCTTGGCCAGAGTGGGACTAAATTTAAATCTCTGAGCTCTTGTACATATTCTTTAGGTAGGTCTTCTAAACGACCGAGTTCATGTGTCATGTTTATCTCACTTTTTAATTAGTAATAACGTCTGATTGATTTCAAATGATGGACTTATTCAATCTAGGCAACAACTCAAACACCTAAGTACTCATGCACAATGTTGGCATTTGTTTTTAATTCGTCTGTGCTACCCGACCAAACTACTTTTCCTTTTTCGATTACAAAATGACGATTGGCCAACTCCATTAATGGGCCTAAATTTTTATCAATCACAATCATGGAAAGTCCTTCGGCTTTTAACTCGGCTAATGCAGTCCAAATTTCTGCTCGAATTAAAGGGGCGAGTCCTTCTGTTGCCTCATCTAATACCAATACAGTTGGATTGGTCATCAAGGCTCGGCCTATCGCAAGCATTTGTTGTTCACCACCGGACAACTGAGAACCAAAATTATTTTTTCGCTCATTGAGTCTTGGAAAAAATTGATAAACTCGTTTTAAATCCCAAACCTTGAGCGATTGAGTTTTATGTGTTCTTGCAGTTGCAATTAAATTTTCTTCTACCGTTAAATTGGGGAAAACTTGACGCCCTTCAGGTACTAACGCAAGCCCTTTTCTCGCAATTTCAAACGACTCCAAATCTTCAATTCTTTGTTGTTTAAATTCAATCTCTCCTTGAGACGATGCCAATAAACCAAATAAACATTTAATCGTCGTAGATCGACCCATTCCGTTTCGACCCAACAAGGTAATTACTTCGCCGTTTTGAATCGTAAAGTCAATTCCAAAAAGTACTTGTGCTCGACCATAACTAGCATGCAAATTGGAAACTTTTAGTAAACTTTTTGTCATACACTTATTTCCTCATCACCCAAATATACGGCTCGCACTTCAGCGTTATTTTTTACTTCTTCGGGCGTTCCAGTGCGCGAGCGATTAAAGATTAGTGAAGCTTGTCCGCTTATTCTTCCTTATCACATTGCGTTAGACGTCGCGCGCGAAAAAGCACGTGGTGCGAAAGCAATTGGTACGACCGGTCGTGGTATCGGTCCTGCGTATGAAGATAAAGTTGCTCGCCGCGGTTTACGCGTTGGTGACCTATTTAACGCAGAAGACTTCGCAGCTAAGCTAAAAGAAGTGCTAGATGTTCATAACTTCACGCTTACGCAATACTATGGCGAAGAAGCAGTAGACTTTGATGAAACCTTAAAAGGTGCAATGGAAGTTGCTGACATCCTTAAAGCGATGGTTGTCGATGTAACTGACGAGCTAGACAAAGCGGACAAAGCAGGTTTACCTATCATGTTTGAAGGTGCCCAGGGCACACTTCTAGACATCGACCACGGTACTTACCCTTATGTTACGTCGTCAAACACTACCGTTGGTGGTGTAGCGACGGGTGCTGGCTTTGGCCCACTTAAGCTAGATTACGTATTGGGTATCGTTAAAGCATACACCACGCGTGTAGGCTCAGGTCCTTTCCCTACTGAATTAGATTGCGAAGTAGGTGAGCACTTAGGTGTTAAAGGTCACGAGTTTGGCGATACTACA
>JALQUL010000220.1 GCA_023260735.1 Limnohabitans sp.
GCCATCGCTCGCGATAATGAGATCAGCATCTGGAAAATCCAAGTCCGACGCCGCCTCCTGTTCGAACAACAATTTGACTCCGAGTTGCTCACAGCGCGCCTGCAAAATATTCAGCAGTTTCTTCCTTCCGATGCCCACGAATCCATGGAATACGACGTGGTTATTGTCGGCGGTGGCCCTGGTGGCTTGTCAACCGCTATTCGTTTAAAACAGTTAGCAGCTGCTAACAATACTGAAATTTCAGTAGTAGTTTTAGAAAAAGGCTCTGAAGCTGGTGCCCATATTTTAAGTGGCGCCATTATGGACCCTATCGCCTTAAACGAACTCATCCCCGACTGGAAAGCCAAGGGCGCACCCCTCAACCAACCTGTCACCGATGATGCAATGATTTTCCTCTCTGAAAAATCAGGCATCCGCACTCCCAACTTTTTATTACCTGGTTGCTTCCAAAACCACGGTAATTACATCATTAGTTTAGGTGCCTTCACACGTTGGTTAGCCGAACAAGCCGAGGCCCTTGGCGTTGAAATTTTCCCTGGCTTTACTGGTGCAGAAGTTTTATACAACAATGATGGCTCAGTTAGAGGTGTTGCTACTGGCAATATGGGTATTAACAAAGAGGGCGAGCCCTCTGGTAGTTTCCAACTGGGTATGGAGTTGTTAGGCAAATACACTATTTTTGCAGAAGGCGCACGTGGTCACTTAGGCAAACAACTCATTGCCAAATTTAAACTAGACGAAGGCAAAGACCCACAAACTTACGGTATAGGTATTAAAGAACTCTGGGAAATTGATCCTGCCCGTCATCAACCAGGTTTTGTCATGCACACTGCTGGGTGGCCAATGGACAACAATACCTATGGCGGTGCTTTCCTGTATCACCTCGATGGCAATAAAGTAGCTTTAGGCTTTATTACAGGTCTTGATTACAGCAATCCTTACCTTAGCCCATTCGAAGAATTCCAACGCTGGAAAACTCATCCAAACGTCCGCTACTACCTAGAGGGTGCTGGCCTTAAACCAGCCAAGCGTTTAGCCTATGGTGCACGTGCCATTACTGCTGGTGGTTTGTCTTCATTGCCTAAAACCATTTTCCCAGGTGGTGCTTTAGTGGGTTGTGATGCAGGTTACCTCAATGTAAGCCGTATCAAAGGTAGCCATGCCGCCATTAAAACAGGTATGCTGGCGGCAGAAGCCGCATTTGAAGCATTGGCAGCAGGTCGTCAACATGACCTGTTAGAAGCCTACCCAGAAGCCTTCGAGGCTAGCTGGTTGCACAAAGAGCTTAACAAAGCACGTAACTTTAAAGCTTGGTTTAAAAAAGGTTTAGTCACAGCATCTATCATGAATGGCGTAGAGCAATGGTTGTTGCGTGGTCATGTGCCATGGACTTTACATCGTGACAAACCCGACCATGCCTATTTAAAACCTGCCAGTGAATGTGAACCAATTGTTTATCCAAAACCCGATGGTAAAATCACTTTTGATCGACTTTCTAGTGTTTTCTTAAGTAATACCAACCATGAAGAAAACCAGCCGGCCCATTTAACGCTTAAAGATGCGTCGGTTCCAGTCAATGTGAATTTGGCTAAATATGCTGGCCCAGAAAGTCGCTATTGCCCTGCTGGTGTTTATGAGTTTGTTAAAACCGCGGAGGGCCAAGATAAATTGCAAATTAATGCTCAAAACTGTGTACATTGCAAAACCTGCGACATTAAAGACCCATCACAAAATATTGTGTGGGTTACCCCAGAAGGCGGTGGTGGGCCTAACTATGCAGGTATGTAAATTTCTATTTTCTACTCGACTCCAATTTTAATTAAGTTGAGTTTAAAAAGAATTGATTGCTGCGTACAAAGCCTTAACACAAGTGGTTAAGGCTTTTTTTGTTGATTCAATAATAAGGACATTTAAAAATCAGAATTTATTCTTGATTTCTAATCAAAATAGAGCACAATAAATAAAAACTACCAATAAAAAAGCTTGGATTTCGCCAAGCTTTTTTATTCATAAGTCGCAAAAAACAGAGTAATAAAGATTAAGTATTTTGATCTGATTTCTTTAACATCATAGTAGCGGCTAACAAGGCAGAAACCACCATTAACAATAAGCTTACCGCATTTAAAACCGGTGTTGCTCCCTCTCGCATTCTGCCATACATTAACACCGTTAAGGGAGGATCTGCGCCTACTAACATCAAGGTGGTATTAAAGTTTTCAAACGACATTAAAAATGATAATGCTGCCGAACCTAAGAGGGCTGGTTTTAAATAAGGCAAAGTAATAGTCCAAAAGGTAGTGGCAGGTGTTGCCCCTAAATTTAATGCAGCATCTTCTAGTGTTCTATCAAAGCGTTTTAACCTTGCCGATATGGTTAAGGTGGCAATAGCAACAATATAAGAAAACTGACCTAATATCACCAAGCCTAATCCTGGTCTTAAAAAATCAAGTTCAAGCCCAAAGGTATCATCGGCAAACTGTGCCAAACGACTAGCAAAAGCCAATATAGAAATACCCAAAATAACACCAGGAATAACCAATGGCGCCAGCATTAACATAGATAAAGCAGCTTTGGCTTTAAAGTCCACTCGTTCTAATAAAAAAGCATTGGTAGTGCCTACCAACACCGACAACACGGTTACCCAAGTAGCCACCCAAATACTAGTGCCAATACTCTTTAAC
>JALQUL010000293.1 GCA_023260735.1 Limnohabitans sp.
CTCAGTATTGCCTATGCAGTAGTGCCTTGTTTGTTAAAAATAATTGCCATGGTGTTGTTAATAAAAAATAAATCTTTGCAAGCAATTTCTTAGTTCATAAAAAAGCTGTATTCAGCATTGAAGTTAAATGTAATCGAATAGGGAGAGATGAATATGTGGATCACTTTAAAACCATTGACCAGAGGAGTTAGCTTGTTTTTAACTGCATTGGTGTTATTAGGTTTGCAAGCCTGTGCCTCACAAAATATTGACAGTTATGCCAATGAAAAACCAACTTTAGATTTACGTGAATACTTGAATGGCAATTTAGTGGCGCATGGTATTTTTCAAGATCGAAGCGGTCAAGTAGTCAAGCGTTTTAGTGTTCAAATGAAGGGTAGTTGGACGGGGCCAAAAGATCAAGAAACAGGTATTTTAGAAGAAGATTTTGTGTATTCAGACGGCAGCAAACAACGCCGTGTGTGGACTCTCAAGCGGCAAATCAACGGTAGTTATATTGGTACTGCAGATGATGTTAAAGGGCAAGCAACAGGCTTGGTCAAGGGTAATGCCCTTAATTGGCAATACACTTTGTTATTACCGGTTGACGGCTCTATTTACGAAGTTCAGTTTGATGACTGGATGTATTTAATGAATGATCAAATCATGATCAACAAAGCTTCAATGAGTAAGTTGGGTATTTATTTGGGTGAGGTTACCTTAACCTTTGTGAAAGAAAACAGGAGTCCGTCATGAATCAAAAAATGACTGACTCTTTATGGCAGGGCCAATCGGTTTGGTTAGTTGGTGCCTCTACTGGCATTGGCCTCGCAACTGCCAAAGCGCTTTATTTAAAAGGAGCTAAAGTAGTAGTGTCGGCTCGCAAAGAAAAGGCTTTAATTGATTTTGTGCAGGCTCATCCCAGCCATCAGGCGCAAGGTTTGTATCAGCCTATTGCGATTGCCCTTGATGTTTTAGATCTAGCGGCAGTGCATCAAGCACATCAGCAAATTAAGTCACAAATAGGACTAGACAGAGTGATGTTTTGTGCCGGTGTGTACGAGCCCCTTCGAGCTGAAGCTTGGAGTCTAAACATCATGAAACAACATTTGGATGTCAATTATTTGGGCTTTTTACATTTATTAGATGCTGTGTTACCGGCTTGGGTTGATGATTTTAAAAGTTCCAAAAATAATATTTTGCCTCATAAATCTCGCCCCCACTTGAGTATAGTGAGTAGCGTAGCCGGTTATATCGGTCTGCCTAACAGTTTGGCATATGGCCCTACTAAGGCGGCGCTTATTAATTTGGCAGAAACCCTTTATTTAGATTTAAAAGATTTTGATATAGATGTTAGTTTAATCAATCCAGGTTTTGTTGAAACGCCATTAACAGCACAAAATAAATTTGATATGCCAGCCTTAATTAGCTCAGAAAAAGCCGCAGAATTTATTTTGCAAGGTTGGCAAAAAGGTCACTTTGAAATTCATTTTCCAAAACGATTCACCATGTGGTTAAAGTTGTTAAAAACACTTCCTTATTCAATACAGTTTTGGGCAGTTAAAAAGTTTACTGGGGTATAAAAAATGAGTCTTATTTCCACATCACATGAAGCAGCAGTGAGCAATATTATTCAGTTTTTTGAGACGATTAGTCCTGAAACTGTATTGCAACTTCATCGTATTTACACACCAAAAGCGTGGTTTAAAGACCCTTTTAACCAAGTGCAAGGCTTAGATAAAATTGAGGCAATTTTTTTGCATATGTATGTGGGTTTAGACAATCCCACATTTAAAATTATTCATTCTCAAGTGCAGGACAATGAAGTGTTTTTGACTTGGGATTTTATTTTTAAATTTAAAAAATTCAACTCAGACACTATTCAGGTAGTTCATGGTGCAAGCCATTTAACACTTGATGAAAATGGTCTTATCATACGTCACCGTGACTATTGGGATGCCGCTGAAGAAATGTACGAAAAAATTCCAGTGTTAGGTAGTTTAATGCGTTTTATTAGACGCAAAATTAACTCCTAATTGCTAAGCCAACCAATTCTGTTCAATTATTTTTGCAGCGTTAAAAGTTCAGACCAAATGCTTAGTATACATTTGTGTCTGAACTAATAGTGTGTTTTTGTTATTAACTAGGTTTGGTTTCAATAAAGCAAGGTCTTTGTTCCAGCTTAATCATTAATTGATTGAGTTTGGGAGCGTGCTGACGCCAAGCCAACTCAGGAAATCTAAAGTCTAAATAAGACAAAGCACAACCAGTTGCAATATCGGCTAAGGTAAAATAAATCCCGCAACAAAATGGTTTGTCGCCAATTGATTTCTCCATCGCTTGAACCGATCTTTCCACTTTAATGAGTTGTCTTTCAATCCAAGCGGGGCTTCTTTGTTCTGCGTTGCGGCCAGGCCACGTAGCTTCTAGGCGAGCCAAAATTGCGGCATCTAAAATACCGTCAGCTAAAGCCTCCCAAGTTTTTACCTCTACTCGTTCACGACCTTTGGTGGGTATTAATTTACCAACAGGTGAAAGTCCATCAAGGTACTCCACAATGACTCTTGAGTCAAAGACGGGATCTTGCCCTTCCATGATTAAGCAGGGCACTTTACCTAAAGGATTACTTTCAGAGATGCCACTGTTGTAAGCCCAGACATCTTCCTGAACGAATGAGTAATCTAATTTTTTCTCTAACATAACTGCACGAACTTTGCGTACATAAGGACTTGTATTGGAGCCGATGAGTTTCATATCTGCAAATAGTTTTTTTAAGCAAATTATTCTAAAACTTAACTACGTGGTCGTTTAGAAAAATAGAGGTAGAGTGTGCAATTGTATGTATTAGTTAGTATCTAATAGGTATAGAGTATAGGTTAGCGTATTATTCGAGGTTTTGGGTTGATTTTTTGACAACAAACCAGCAGACACCCTCAAAATGAGTGCGGATTTTGAATTAAATTCATACAAAAAATAGAGTCTGGCTCTGGCTCAGATTACAATATTATGATGTCATTCTCTACACTTAACGCCCTATCCCCGCTAGATGGTCGCTACGCCTCTAAGCTTTCTAATTTACGCACTTACATGAGCGAATACGGCTATATGCACCGCAGGGTGCAAGTCGAAATTGCTTGGTTTATTGCCCTCAGCGACGCCAACTTCAAAGAGTTTCCGCCCCTTAGTAGTGCATCCCGAGATTATTTACATCAATTAGTTGCGCAGTTTTCTGAAGCCGATGGTCAAGCTATCAAAGACATCGAAAAAACTACCAATCACGATGTAAAAGCAGTTGAATACTGGATTAAATCTAAACTAGTTGATTTTCCTGAACTCAAAGCCTATGGCGAGTTTGTGCATTTTGCCTGCACCAGCGAAGACATCAACAATACCAGTCAAGCTTTGCAATTAAAAGGTGCCCGAGACGCCGTGGTATTGCCAGCTTTGCATGGTGTCATTGAAAAACTCCGCTCTTTAGCTCACACCTATGCTCATGTGCCTATGTTAAGCCGTACCCATGGTCAAACCGCCAGCCCCACTACCGTAGGTAAAGAAATTGCCAATGTGGTGATGCGTTTAAAAGCGGCAGTGGCCCGCCTAGAAGAAGTCAAATTATTGGGCAAAATGAATGGCGCAGTAGGTAACTATAATGCCCATTTATCAGCTTTCCCTGACACCGATTGGGAAGCTTTTAGCCAACGCGTTATTGAAACTCCAGAACCAGTTGGTTTGGGATTGCAATTTCAAGCTTACAGCACACAAATCGAGCCCCATGATTACATGGCACAATGGTTTGATGCATTGGCTAGATGTAACACCATCATGATTGATTTGTCTCGCGACATTTGGTCTTACATCAGTTTGGGATATTTTAAACAGCGTCTAAAAGAGGGCGAAATTGGCTCCTCTACCATGCCGCATAAAGTTAATCCAATTGACTTCGAAAACGCAGAAGGCAATTTAGGCTTATCTAATGCTTTATTACGTCATTTAAGCGAAAAATTGCCAATTAGCCGTATGCAACGTGACCTCACTGACTCTACCGTATTACGTAATGTGGGTGTTGCAATTGGTTATGCCACTTTGGCGATGCAATCATTGCAAACTGGTTTGGGTAAACTAGAACTCAATGAAGAAGCCTTGGCCAATGACCTAGACAACGCATGGGAAGTATTAGCCGAGCCTATTCAAACTGTTATGCGCCGTTACGGTGTAGAGGGTGCATATGAGCAACTTAAAGAAGTCACTCGCGGCAAAAAAGTAACTTCACAAGCCTTGCATGACTTAATTAAAACATTGCAAATTCCACAAGCCGATATCGACAGGTTGTTGCAATTAACACCTGGCTCTTATATTGGTAAAGCAGCTGAGTTAGCTAAACGAGTTTAAATTAAGCTATTTTTTTAACAGTAATTAGTTTGCTTTTTACCCAAGCAGCCCAGCAAAGGTCAACTACCTTTGACTGGGCTTTTTTTATTTGGTCTCTTTTTCAAAAATTAAAGTATAAATATTGGAAATCTATATGGCATTATCACTTCACAAAACCACGCAATTAAGTACGCAGCTGGTACATGCGGACTATAAAACCAATCCAGAACATGGTGCTATGCACAAACCTATTCACACTTCAGTGCAATATGGTTTTAACAAGGTCGAAGATTTAATAGGTGTGTTTCAGGGTACGGTTAAGGGTGGTTTTAATTATGCTCGTCAAGGCACACCCACTACCGCAGCCTTGGAAGCCAGAATTACCCAG
>JALQUL010000453.1 GCA_023260735.1 Limnohabitans sp.
CCAGTGGCATCGCCGGGTAGCTATGTGTGGAAGAGATAACCGCTGAAAGCATCTCAGCGGGAAACTCGTTTCAAGATGAGATCTGCCCAGGGCTTGACCCTGCTAAAGAGTCGTTCTAGACCAGGACGTTGATAGGTTGGGTGTGTAAGTGCAGTAATGCATTTAGCTAACCAATACTAATTGCTCGTGAGGCTTGACCCTATAACTTTGGTGGCAACACTACGGTTATAATAGATATGTTGGTTATGCCAGCAGTCAATTATTCACTTAATGACTGCCTTAACAATCGCTTTGATGTCAATCAAGACCTACAAAATATAAGTAGCCTTGTGTATGTAACTTCGTACGCAACGCTCATTGATTACTCTCTATGAATTCAGTCGCTGTAGTTGTTCAATACAACTGCAGCGCCACATTTTAAGCCTGATGACCATAGCAAGTTGGTACCACTCCTTCCCATTCCGAACAGGACAGTGAAACGACTTAGCGCCGATGATAGTGCGGATTCCCGTGTGAAAGTAGGTCATCGTCAGGCTTTCCTTATAGCCCGATCAAGCCCATTGTAGTAATACGATGGGCTTTTTTGCGTCTATACCGGTTTGTAGGTTCAAGAGTTTGCCTTACTACGCTTCTCAATACGAGTACCCAACGTAAACGGCAATGCTTCTTCCATCCAATCCTGCTAAGGGGGCAGAGAGGTGTAAAGTTAGATCGAAAAAACATTCGGAATAATGTGGATTAAATATTACATAATATTACAAAATATTGTTACACACTGCCATTTATCAAGCTAAATCGACCGCTAGTCGAGCCACAACCCGCATGGAGACTAAGTTTTTATTATGTTAGCTACAATGAAATATAAGTTAACAAAATATAACAAGTGTATGGGAAAAGCTAAATTTACAAGCTCACAAATAGTGGATGCAATATTGGCTGCGGAATCAGGCAAGAAGGTGGGCGATATTTGTCGAGAGTTAGGCGTCAGCAGTTCTACCTTTTATAACTGGCGAAGTCATAAAGAAAATTACCTTAAGCAAGCGGTCAAAAAATTAGAAGAAGATACCGATCAATTAGTACAAGCTAGAATGGTCTCATACTAAATTCAAGGGCTTACAATTATTATTAGCATGATTATGTTGACCAATTGATGGGGCACTTGGTTTTTCGTTGCTTCGTTATGCGGTAGTTAGAGCGCAGTAATTGAGGTGTGCTATTAACAAGCACCTCAAATCTCTGTTGACTTGGGCAATGCAAAAAGCTCATTCGTTAAAAACAAAGTTTCTGCAGTTATTTATAGTGGTTTATAAGTCGTAGATAAAGTGATCATCCATTTTAATCACTTTGGCATCGGCAAGTTGTGCCAAAAATCCTTGCACCATTTGACTAGTGGCGATTGAATCTGCTTCTTGCTTTACAATAATTTGTATTAATTGTGTTTGTACTGCCCAATCCATAAAATCTTGAATGGAAATTTGTTTAAGCTCCATCAACTTAAATTTGAGTAAAACTTTAGCTGCATGTTTGGTATGTTTGATGGGATGCTGCTGAAATACCTTTAAGCGTTCTCTTGCCCTATCAATCGCTTCGCTTATATCTGTAAAAATAGTTCCGTGGCCTGGTATAACCACAATAGGATCTAGTTTTTCAATTAAGTCAATGGTTTTTCCAACTAGTTCAAAGGCGGGCATGTTCACCAACTCAGGGAACACCACACCAAAGCCGTGCTGCCAAAGCGCATCAGCAGAAATCAAGCATCGCGAAACCGGTTCAAACAAAATGACAGAATCAGGATCATGACCAGGAGCTCCATGAACCTGCCATCCGCAATCGCCTAATAAAATTTCTTGGCCGGGAGTGAGCACCTCATCAAAACGAAACGGGTAACATAATTGACCGGTACTTGCAAAACTAAGCAAATTTTCATCCCAAGTAGAAACAGCTTGCGCATAGGCTTGCGGAATATATGTTTTTGCTTGTGGGTAGTGCTTTTGCAAAATTGCATTTCCTCCACAATGATCACTATGTAAATGAGTGTTCACTATAACATCAAGATTTTTGTCTTGCAGAGACGCATGCACCAATTGAAGTGTTTGGTCTTGATGCGAGCCATAACCCGTATCTATTAAACAAGAATTGTTTTTGCCATTGATTAAAATATTATTAGATGACAGCCAGCCTCTTTCAAAAACCGTAAGGCCAGTTGGCAAGCAAGATAATGCAAATGAATGAGAACTTGTCATAACCGACCTTTACTTGAGTCATAAATGAGTAGTATTTTCAGGTAAAAAACTAAAAAAATAAGAATATGCGAGACAGTTGCAAGATTTGGCTGGAGTTTTGATACACTCAAGCTATGTTAAAACCATGTTGCAATATTTCAAACAGTCGTGCCGACCGGGGAGCCTGGCCCTGGCGTGGCTTGCCGACTACATCATATTACTCCCATTAAGCGGGCGGTGAAGACCTGAGTTCAATCAGGATGCTCTTCATACAGAGCCCATTTCATTCGTATTTCAAATAGTAAGCAACATTATGAATAGACAGGATTTTGACGCCTTGGCACTTCAAGGTTACAACCGCATTCCATTACAAGAACAAGTACTCGCAGACCTTGAAACTCCACTTTCACTTTATTTAAAGCTCACTGCAGGAGTAGGTGGAAGCAAGAACTCATTTTTATTAGAGTCGGTAGTTGGGGGTGAACGTTTTGGTCGATATAGTTTTATTGGCTTACCTTGCAATACTCGACTAGAAGCCAGAAATTTTGGCCCAGATGCCTATGTCAATATCATTAAAAATGATGAAATCATAGAAACCCATGTGACCAATCCTTTAGACTTTATTGCCGAATACCAAAAAAGATTCAAAGTCGCTTTGCAGGCTAATATGCCACGTTTTTGTGGTGGCTTAGCAGGATATTTTGGCTATGACGCAGTACGGCATATAGAAAAAAAATTAGCAACAACTTGCCCAATCGATGAGCTTGATTGCCCTGACATTTTGTTGTTGCAGTGCGAAGAGTTGGCGGTCATTGACAACTTAAGTGGAAAAATTCATTTTATTGTTTACGTTAATCCTAACGATAACAATGGGTACGAGTTAGGACTGGCTAAACTGTCACAACTTAAACAGTTATTAAAGCAACCTGTAATTGCTCCAGAAATGGTAGCAAAAAACAGTAGCGGTGAAGTAATAAGAGATTTTGCCAAACAAGATTATTTAGCCTCTGTAGAAACTGCAAAAGATTTAATTGCAGCGGGTGACTTTATGCAAGTACAAGTGGGCCAACGCATCAAGAAAAAATTTAATGCTTCACCTATTAATTTATATCGTGCATTAAGGTCACTCAATCCTAGTCCTTATATGTATTTTTATAACTTTGGCGAGTTTCAAGTGGTAGGTGCTTCTCCAGAAATTTTAGTCAGGCAAGAAACCTTGGCCAATCAACAACAAAAAGTCACAATTAGGCCCTTAGCAGGCACGAGACCAAGGGGCGCAACTGCCGAACAAGACAAAGCCATTGAACAAGAATTAGTCAAAGACCCCAAAGAAATTGCCGAACACGTCATGCTAATTGATTTGGCTAGAAATGATGTGGGCCGTATTGCACAAACTGGCTCTGTAAAAGTGACAGAAGCATTTGCAGTAGAGCGTTACAGCCATGTTATGCATATTGTGAGTAATGTGGAAGGTGTTTTGTTGCCTGGCCTTACTAGCATGGATGTATTAAAAGCTACTTTTCCAGCTGGCACATTAACTGGTGCGCCCAAAGTACATGCAATGGAATTAATTGACCAATTAGAACCCGTTAAGCGTGGTATTTATGGTGGTGCTTGTGGCTATATTTCATATGCTGATGATATGGATTTAGCCATTGCAATTCGTACCGCAGTAGTTAAAGACAATATGGTTTACACACAAGCCTCTGCAGGAGTCGTCGCCGATAGTGTTCCAGAATTGGAATGGGCCGAAACAGAACACAAAGCAAGAGCACTTTTAAGAGCAGTTGAATTGGTAGAAGGAGGTCAATTATGAACACTACACCCCGCTTAATCATGATTGATAACTATGATAGTTTTACCTATAACTTGGTGCAATATTTTGCCGAGTTAGGCGCACAAATAGATGTATATCGTAATGATGAAATTAGTATTGAAGCCATTCAAGAAAAAGCCCCTAGTCATTTAATTATTTCTCCAGGCCCATGCTCTCCAGCTGAAGCAGGTATCTCGGTGGCCGCCATTCGACATTTCATGGGAAAAATTCCTGTCTTAGGAGTATGTTTAGGACATCAATCAATTGGTGCTGCACTAGGTGGAAAAATCATTCGTGCACAGCAATTAATGCATGGCAAAACCAGCATCATCAGTACGACTCAAACGGGTATGTTCCGTGACTTACCTCAGCAATTTACGGTTAATCGCTATCATTCTTTGGCTATTGAGCGGCGCAGTTGCCCTGCCGATTTAGAAATTACGGCTACCACCGCCGATGGCGAAATTATGGGCATTAGGCATAAACATTTACCTGAAGCTGTCAAAATGGAAGGGGTACAGTTTCATCCTGAATCCATATTGACAGAGCACGGTCATGCGATGCTGAAAAATTTTATCACTCAAGCCTAAAGGTCAACATCATGACAAGACGTGTAGATTTAAGAAGTGACACCGTCACACAACCCACTGCTGCTATGCGCCAAGCCATGATGGCTGCACCATTAGGTGATGATGTTTTTGCAGACGACCCGACAGTTAATTTATTGCAAGAAAGATTGGCCAGCCAACTCGGCTTTGAACAAGCCTTGTTTTTTCCCAGTGGCACACAAAGCAATTTAGCCGCCATATTAAGTCATTGCCAACGGGGTGACGAATATATTGTGGGCCAAATGGCCCACACTTATCGATGGGAAGCTGGTGGTGCAGCCGTATTAGGTAGCGTACAACCTCAACCTTTAGATCAAGCAGCCAATGGTCAAATGGATTTGGCCAAAATTGAATCTTCTATTAAACCAGATGATGCCCATTTTGCGATGACTAAACTGTTCACTTTAGAGAATACCTGGGCAGGGCAATTACTAGATCATGAATATGTAGTAGCCGCTACCAGTATTGCTAAAAAGCATGGATTGCAATGTCATTTAGATGGAGCTCGATTTTTTAACGGAGCAGTCAAGCAAGCCAGCCTTGATTCAAGCACGGTAATGCAAGCGGCCTCTAAAATGATAGGTCCATTCGATAGTGTGTCAGTTTGTTTTAGTAAAGGCTTAGGTGCGCCGGTAGGATCCGTTTTATGTGCTAGTGCCGATGTTATTAAAAAAGCAAAACGGATCAGAAAAATGGCCGGCGGTGGAATGCGTCAAGCAGGATTTTTAGCTGCTGCGGCTTTGTATGCTCTAGACCATCATATCGAGCGTTTACAACAAGATCATGACTTGGCCACTCGTTTATATCAAGGCTTAAAAGATATTCCAGAGCTAGATATTAGCCCTGCTCAAACCAATATGATTTTTTTGACGGCTAAAAATCCCAATGATGAAAAATTGAAAGGCTTGTCTCAGTATCTTACCCAAAATGGGATTCTCACTACAGGTAGCTATCAACTCAGATTTGTTACTCACTTAGATGTGAATCAAGATGACATTGATTACGTGATCGAAAAAACCAACGCTTATTTTTCAAATTAAAAATACACCTATTGGAAAGCAGAATATGACAAATGCAATTCGTATTACCCCACAGCAGGCATTACAAAGAACCATCGAGCACCGTGAAATTTTCCATGATGAAATGATTCATCTCATGCGTCAATTTATGAGTGGTGAAGTGTCTCCTGTAATGATTGCCGCAATTACAACGGGTATGCGGGTAAAAAAAGAAACCATTGGTGAAATCACAGCTGCAGCTCAAGTCATGCGTGAGTTCTCTACGAAGGTAAATATTTCCAATAAGAAACATTTAATTGATATTGTAGGCACTGGAGGAGACGGCTCCAATACCTTTAATATCTCAACTTGCTCAATGTTTGTAGTGGCAGCTGCTGGGGCCAAAGTGAGCAAGCATGGAAACCGTGGAGTGAGCAGTAAAAGCGGTAGCGCAGATGTGCTTGAAGCTTTAGGTATTGAGCTCATGTTAAGCCCGGAACAAATTGCCACTTCAGTTGAGCAAACTGGCATTGGTTTTATGTTTGCCCCTAATCATCACCCCGCCATGAAAAACGTAGCTCCAGTACGTAAAGAAATGGGCATTAAAACCTTTTTTAATTTATTAGGCCCATTAACCAACCCAGCAAGTGCCCCTAATATTTTGATGGGTGTGTTTCACCCCGATTTAGTCGGTATTCAAGTGCGAGCATTACAACGATTAGGTGCAGAGCGTGCTATGGTGGTGTATGGTCGTGACGGTATGGATGAGGTGAGCTTAGGTGCAGCTACCTTGGTAGGTGAACTTAAAAACAATGAAGTAATTGAATATGAGATTCATCCAGAGGACTTCGGTTTTGCTATGGCGAGTAGCCGGGCAATAAAAGTAGAAACACCAGAGCAATCGAAAGAAATGTTGCTTGATGTTTTGAAAAATCAAGATGGTCCTGCCAAAGAAATTGTGATTTTTAATTCTGGCGTTGCGCTATATGTCGCTGATGTGGTAGCCGATATTCCAGCAGGTATTGCCTTAGCAAGGCGCACCATTGAAAGTGGTGCGGCCTACCAAAAGTATGAACAACTAGTCAACGTGACTCAACAATTAACTTCAAAGAAATGAACCAAAAATGACAGATATCCTCCAAAAAATTGTAGAAGTTAAACAGCAAGAATTAATCACTGCTCAGCGTAAAATGAGTCTTGAAGCGATCAAAGCAGATGCCTATTCAAGACTCACCACTCGTGATTTTGTGGGGGCTATTCAAAAGAAAATTGAAGCTGGAAAACTGGCTGTTATTGCCGAAATTAAAAAAGCTAGTCCATCTAAAGGCGTGATTCGTTCTTATTTCGAACCTGCCGATATTGCTCAAAGTTATGCTGAAAACGGTGCTGCTTGTTTATCAGTACTCACCGATCAACAATTTTTTCAGGGTGAAAAAGATTATTTAAGGCAAGCTAGGGCTTCTTGCCATTTACCAGTTTTACGTAAAGATTTTATTATTGATGCTTACCAAGTTTATGAGTCTAGGGCGATGGGGGCAGACTGTGTCTTATTGATTGCCTCTATTTTGACTGACGCGCAAATGAAAGAGTTTGAAGCCATTGCAATTGATTTAGGTATGGCGGTTTTGGTTGAAGTACACGATGAAGCAGAATTTGACAGAGCGATTCAATTAAAAACACCATTAATTGGTGTGAACAATCGAAATCTTCGCACTTTTGAGGTAAGTCTAGATGTAAGCGTAGCCTTATCTAAAAAATTACCAGCTGGCAAGATTTTAGTTGCTGAATCTGGAGTTGCTACTCCTGAAGATGTCGCTTTTTTATCAGAGCAAGCACAAGCTAAAACATTTTTAGTTGGTGAAGCTTTTATGAGGGAACCCGATCCTGGCAAGGCACTTAATGATTTGTTTGCAACCGCCTAAAAAGGCACAATAAAGCTAAAGGTGCTTCATACTGACGTCATCTAGGCATTCGCTATATTATTTAAAATTGGGTGATTGATTTGCAATATCCTATGTTTGATGAAACAGTTCCTAATGGAGCTAATGTGGCTAGCTTGCAACAGTGGCCCCCCAGCTTAAAAGAGGTAAAGTCAGATTGGCTACCAGTGCTCACTGAGTTTTTTGAGTCAGCGGTAGGCAAAAAGCTCAATGACAAAATAATAAATGCCTTAGAGCAAGGTTGTATTATTTACCCACCCGATCCACTTAGGGCATTTAAGTTATTAGCTTTAAAAGATGTAAAAGTGGTTATTTTGGGGCAGGATCCCTATCACACACCAGGAATGGCAGACGGATTAGCATTTTCAGCTTCAAAAAGCAAAAAAATCCCACCCTCTCTTAGGAATATTTTAAAAGAGTTAGACAGAGACTTGGGTGGCCAGCGTCTAAAAGAGCAAAAAACTGATTTAAGCCATTGGCTTGAACAAGGCGTTTTATTAATCAATGCAGTTTTTACAGTAGAACAAGGCAAAGCAGGCTCACATGCCGATTGGGGATGGCAAGATTTAAGCGATGAATTGATTAAATTATTAGCAAAATCAAAAGAATATAAAATTTTTATGCTGTGGGGTGCATTTGCACAGCAAAAAGAGAGTATCATTACGCTTGTTGATTCAAGTGAAAGGCATTTATGTCTAAGGGCTAACCACCCGTCACCTTTATCAGCTGCAAAAGGCACAAGTCCTTTTGTAAATTGTTCGCATTTTAGTAAAGCTAACACTTTCCTAAAAACCAACTACAAATTAACAGTAAATTGGTAAAGTGCTAGCAAAAAGTTTAAAAACAGTGGCATAATATGCGGCTGAGTGTTGGAGAGGTGGCCGAGTGGTTAATGGCAGCAGACTGTAAATCTGCCCTCT
>JALQUL010000023.1 GCA_023260735.1 Limnohabitans sp.
AAGCCCAAGGAGTTTGTTCATGCTCGGGAAACTCTTTACCATTTAAAGAGTCTTTATGAATAAACACAGCAAAAGAGAGCATTGAATGGTTGCCACCCTCTATGTATTCGGCATCGGT
Organism: Limnohabitans sp.; assembly: GCA_023260735.1. Classification (GTDB taxonomy): domain Bacteria; phylum Pseudomonadota; class Gammaproteobacteria; order Burkholderiales; family Burkholderiaceae_C; genus JALQUL01. The sequence continues at coordinate 119 of JALQUL010000023.1, forward strand.
ATCTAAATCACCGTAGCCGTCAAAAATAATTTTAACGCCCAAGGGTTCTGTGCCACTTTGGTTACCAGGGCGAAGTATGCCTTCGTCCATGCTTTCCATAAACTCACGTACCCAAAATTCAATTACTTCTTCATAAGGCTTCATTGTTTAGCTTTTTTAAATAAATATGTATTCCAGTTTAGAGCTAGGAGATTTTTAAAACAATACCAAAATGTAAACGAATAACGACAAATGCTGTCGTTTAAAAAGTGATGAATAGGGGGAGGTACGCTAGAATGCTTTGTTTCTTGACCCAGCAGTCGATGAAAAACAAAAAATAGCGGAAATTATCAATTGACGACGCAGATGTATGTCACTTATAAAAATACTAATCTTAAACGCCTAGTACCCATACAATTACAAGTGGCACAAGTAAATATTGGCCCACTTGAAAAAACACCAGATAGCCAACCCGAATCCCTTAATAAAATGTTAGCAGAACAAGTCGAAGTGTTTAAAAATGACAATGAAGAAAAATGCTGGGTATTGGTAAAGCAGTTCTGAAGAGTCTGAGGTGTTAGTCCTTACTTGATAGGGAGGATGACTGAAGCAACTCCACTCAAGCATGCCACTTATTCATTCATATTCTCTAAAGCATTTAATAAATTAATCCGATACACACGGTTTTGTTTGTTGTGGGGTGTAATAATATTTTCTTTAACCAAACGACTGATTTCTCGGCTAACGGTTTCTAATTTGAGGTCTAACATAGCCCCCATATCGTCACGAGAAAATATAGTGCTAAGGTTTGGGTCATCGGGGTGGCGCATTTTTAAAATAAGCTGTGCTACCCTTTGTTTGGCACTTCCAAAATTTAAGTCAGCTAACCAGTCATCTGCATCTTTAAGGGCTTGTTGCCATTTTTGCATCAGTCGCAGGTGCAAGCGGCTACTATTAGCCCCTAGGCCGTTAATTACCTCTAGGGGAATACGACAAAGCGTTACATCCGATAGGGCAATCGCCTCGCTGTCATAACGCCCAGTGGCTAAAGCTTCTAGGCCACACACATCTCCTACTCGTAAAACCCGCACAATTCTTTGCCTGCCGTCCTGTGTGGTTCTTTGCAATTTAATCATGCCACTACGCACCGTAAAAATACCCTTAGCTACATCATTTTGTAAATAAAGTGCACTGGCCTGCTTAAAGGCTAA
>JALQUL010000025.1 GCA_023260735.1 Limnohabitans sp.
GGCGATTTATGAAGCCCAAGCTACTATTGAAGCCATTTACAACGGTGTAACATTAATTGATTGGGATGAGCGATTGGCTAGTGAAAATGAAATTGAAGTAAATATAGTTACAAAACTGATTTTAATTTATTTAAGCAATAAAAAAATAACTTCGTTAATTGTTTTTACCACCTCTCAAGAGGCATTAAATCATATTTTTGTTGAGAATCAGTTCAAATTACCATTTGAGTTTGCTGGCAAAGATATAACTGACAATACTACTATTTATGCTGCTTTGTTTAACTCTATTATGACTAATTTAATTTGTCATCCCTCTCTGTCAGAATAGTTGTCAGTTCACCTAATCAGTGAATCTCATTAATAGAGAGGGCGGGTTAGTAGGATTAAATGCCCAGTTATAGCCTCAAATTTAAACAAAAGATGGTGAGTAAAATTACTCCACCTAACAAGCAAAGTGTAGCTCAAGTCAGTCGCGATACAGGAGTTGCTATTCCCACCTTGTATAAATGGAAAAAATTATTCAGTAACAAAGGACCTGCCATGCCAATAAAATCAACTCCTGCTCATCGCTGGGATGCTAAAGCCAAATTAAATGTCATTACAGCGGTGGCTGCTATGAACGAAATTCAACGCTCGGAGTATTGTCGTCAGCATGGTATTTTCCCTGAACAAATTGAACAGTGGCGTGAACAGTTTATTGAGTCTTTCTCTAGTGGTTCCAAAGAACAATCTCAGCCAAAAGACACTGCTGTTAACAAAAAGAAAATCAATCAACTCGAAAGCGAAATTAAGCGTAAAGACAAAGCTTTGGCCGAAGCAGCTGCATTGCTGATGCTCTCAAAAAAAGCTCAGGCCATCTGGGGAAACAACGAGGAAGATTAATTCCTTTGGAAACTAAACAGATGGCCGTTAAGCTAATTGAACAAGCGGTAGAACAAGGTGCTTGTTGTTATAAAGCCTGTGATGTGATTGGCATTAGCTGGCGTACTTATCATCGCTACCGTCAAACTAGTGGCCCAGTACAAGATAAACGCCATGAGGGAGCGCAAAAAAGAGTGCAATCTCATGCTCTAACAGAGCACGAGCAAAAGCAGATTCTACAGGTGTGTAATAGCTCTGAGTACCAGAACTTACCACCTTCACAAATTGTGCCTAGATTAGCCGATGGCGGTTGCTATATTGCATCGGAGTCGAGCTTTTATAGAGTATTAAAAAAGTATCAACAACTCCAGCGTAGAGGTAGAGCTAGATGCCCCCGAAAGGTATCTGCTCCGGCACCACTTTGCGCTCAAAAGCCCAACCAAGTTTGGAGTTGGGACATCACTTATTTACCAACAGAGGTAAAGGGAATTTATTATCGTTTGTACTTAATAATGGACGTTTACAGCCGAATGATAGTTGCTTGGGAGGTGCATGAGGAAGAAGATCAAGACCACTCATCGCAGCTAATAAAACAAGCCTGTTTAGTGCACTGCGTGATGCTGGATCAACTGACGCTACATTCAGATAATGGTAGTGTCATGAAAGGAGCGACTATGCTATGTACACTACAAAACCTAGGTGTAATGCCCTCATTTAGTAGGCCAGGTGTGAGTGATGACAACCCCTACTCGGAAGCCTTATTTAGAACGTTAAAATACACACCCGCTTATCCAGAAAAAGCCTTTAAAAGTATAGATGATGCTAGGCGTTGGGTACAGCGATTTGAGAGTTGGTACAACACCGAACATAGGCATAGTGGAATTAAATATGTAACGCCGCATTTAAGGCATTACATGCAGGACGAAGCGGTGCTATGCAAAAGAAAAGAAGTGTTTGAAAAAGCCAAGCAATGTAACCCTGCACGCTGGGGAGCAAGAGAAACACGTAATTGGTCGCACATAAAAGAGGTTAATTTAAATCCGTTAAAGGAACACGATCCCAAACAGAAAAGGAGCAAAATAAAAAATTAAATAAAGTGACAACTATGTTGACAAATACCGATTGGCACTTACTGTTTGTGCAGCAACTGTGGTTGAAATGCCCAAACTTAACACAGCAAAACAAGCTGCAGCAATAATAGTTATTTTCATCTCGAATCCTTAAAAACTTACTGTATTAATACTTCAAAAATTATGGTAACTTTATATGAACATCACCCGCTCGCACCTCATTTACATCTTTAGAAATAGAGACATCACCGTTGTTTGATTTTCTCTGTGGCTTAGCTTGAGAAGCCACAGCATTAGTACTTGTAGTGGTAATGGTTGTAGTAGTAACCACCGTTTTACTATGACTATTTTTTTGACCTTGATCTGAAACACTATTGTTTTCAGAAGCAGTTTTATTACCTTGTTTAGTAATTAAAATCAGAAATGCAGGATTTTGTTGAAGTGTCTCAAACGCTGGCTCAAACATTAGCTGTGTGGTCTCCAACCCCAAAGGCTCTATTGCTTGTTCTAAAAATCGAAGTGCATCTTCTGTATTACCGATCTTGGCACTAGATTTGGCGGCTTCATATGCAAAATCTGCTTGTAGTGGACCGTTTAACTCAGCGTAAGTTTTCGCTTCAGATAAAGATTTTTCGAATTGTCCAGCTGCTACAGCAGCTTTAACCGACTCCAACGCTTGTTCAGGTGATTTACTGGTCGCTGAGAATTCTTCGGAGCCATTTTTTTTAGGCAAAAATGCTTTTATTTGATCACATGCAACAAGTCCAAAAGTAAAAAAAAGACTGGCGAAAAATAGTGTAAAGATGCGTAGGAAAATTTTCATTGAATGTTTTAAATATGAAATTAAGTTTAATTTCAGCAAAAAATTGCAAGAAATTAAATATCTATTAGCTTCAATATTTGATCTATATAAGGTGATATATCAATCAAAAGCAAATAGTATTTAAAACTAATGTAACGTCAAATAATGACGCTTAAAAATTGATGTAATAGAAAAAGTTGTTGTTTTCAATTTTTTATATTTGTAATAAACAAAGAGTTGTTATTACAAAGTTTATACATCGGCCAACAACAATTGGCTTGTGATAAATTTAGCGGTTTCTAATAATTAAATCCGATTCAAATAGTCAATTGGTCGGAATGAAAATTGGGAAAACCGAAAATCAATAATCTGCACTAAAATCACTAAAAGTGAAATACTTGCAATAGATTATTGAGTGTCCGAATTAAGAATTCTAAATTGTGAGCTTAGGGATGGTCTGAATAACTCACCTG
>JALQUL010000037.1 GCA_023260735.1 Limnohabitans sp.
TCGTTACCTTGGTGTGAAATCAGTTGAATTTGTGGATAGCCTTCAATATGAGGAAAAAACTCATGTTGTTCCATTTCACCAAATTTTTCACCTAATTTTAAATAAGCTTCAGGATTCAGTGCTTGTTTACGAAAAAAAACTGCCCCGTACTTCCATAAAGCCAATTTAATTTCTTCATAAACATCATCAGACTTTACGTAGTTAAGGTCAACGCCACTAATCATTGCTCCAATAGCTGGGGTAATGGCTTCTACCTCTATATGCCTAAAACTCATTTTGTCTCCTCATTGAATTAAAATCTTTTGTTTATTGCCAATGCAACAAGCGTTTTTCTAACCAAGTCATTAAAAAAACCACCGTCACACCCAAGAGTGCCAAAACTAATAATAGAGCCATGACACCATTCACATCGAAGGTGGAACCTAAATAAGCAATCGATTGGCCCAAGCCATGTTCAGATGCAATAATTTCGGCACCAATTACACCCAGCAATGCATAAATTAAACCTAGTCTTAAACCCGAAAAAATAACTGGAATTGCACCAGGTAAAGTAACCTGAAAAAAGATGGTGAATGGGCTAGCACCCAATGTTTTACACAGCGTGACATGGTCTTGACTCACACCCCGTATGCCGGCAATTGTGCTTGATAAAACAATAAAAAAAGTAAGGCTAAATCCAACGGCCACTTTAGAACCTAATCCCAAACCAAACCACAAAATAAATAAGGGAGCTAGCGCTATTCGAGGCATCACATTCAGCGCATTAAAGTAAGGATCTAAAAATTTCTCAATAATTGGAAGAGCAATAAATAACAAACCCACTAACATAGCGGCTAGGCTACCCAATAAAAATGAAATGGCAGTGCCTAATAAAGTCCAAGCCAAATCGGACCATAACTTTCCACTCGCTATATTTTGTCTTAAAAATTCAATAATACCGGAAGGGCGACCAAAAAAAGTAGGATTGAGCCAGCCCTTACTAGTCGCTAATTCACCTAAAAAATAAAGTCCAATAAGAAAAATCAAATGAACTAATAACCATAAAGTAGGACGATAATAATTTTTCATTTTTTAGCCTCTATGGTTATTCCAACCAGATTCAAGATAGGACCACAAGCATGCATACAACTCGTGAAAGTGTGGGTTTTTTTGCAACTCTCGAATGGAGCGTGGTCTGGGTAAATCAATTTGAACATCTGCCACTATTTTTCCTGGCCTAGAAGACATCACTACCACTCTATCTGAGACCGCGACTGCTTCAGATAAATCGTGTGTAACAAATAAAACTGACTGTTGATGCTGTTGACACAAAGTAAGCAATAAATCTTCTAGTTGTAGCTTGGTTTGAGCATCAAGTGCACCAAATGGCTCATCCATTAATAACAACGGCGAGCCCATAGCAAAAGTACGCGCTAATGCAACCCTCTGACGCATTCCATGAGAGAGTGCTTTTGGTAATGCGTTTTCAAATCCAGATAAACCCACTTGTATCAACATTTGTCTTGCTCTTTGCTCTGACTCCTGTTTAGGCACGCCTCTTACATCCATGCCAAACATGGCATTACCTAAAGCGGTTTTCCATGGAAATAGACTATCTCTTGCCAACATATATCCCACCTGATGACTACCTTGGACAGGAGAGCGACCTTGTATCTCTAATGAACCTTGCCCGCTGTGTGCTACTAGGCCAGCAGCCATATTGAGTAAGGTGGTTTTTCCGCAACCACTTGGGCCAACTAAGGACACAAATTCGCCTTGTTTCACCTGTAAGGAAATATCGGATAGGACTTGAGTCAACCCATCAAAACTAAGGTAAATACCTTGGGCATTAATAGCGAGTGTGGAATTGTCAGTTGGCATTGAATTCATTCGCTTATAACTTTAAAAATAACTCAAAAACAATGTTGAAGAAATAGAGATAACTCTCATCAATCATTCAGAAAATGACATGGCACAGAGTAGAAATGAATATTGAACTGAAGTTTTGATCTATTAATAATCTTAAAAGATAGAAACTTAAAGCTCATCAAGCTACACCATACATTAATAAAATGAAGCAGGCTGGATGAGCCCAATCAATTAACGTTGCTGCAAGATTTTTTTGGTATCAAAACTTGCATTCATTTGTTTAGTGGCTACCAAATAATCAGCAGCATACTGCAATGCCTTGGCGTCTGCGGTAAATCGTACGCCTGAAATTGAAGCTTTTAAAGAGGCATCTACTGCTGCAGGACCTACAGGACTGTCAATTTTAAAAGTATCGTTCACTACCTTTAACACTGCATCATAATTTTTAGGGTCTTGTACAAAGGCTTCTGACTCACGCATAGCTTTGGCAAAAGAATCTAGAGCAGCAGATTTTTTTTGTGCATATTCAGCACGTACTGTCATTGGACCCGCTGCACCATTAAGTTTTAAAATTTCTTGTGGGCCTTCGCCTTTTCGAGGATCAACTAATACACGGCACACTTTCATTGAGGCACAAAAACCATCCATGGGTGAAAATAACATCAAGGCATCTATTTGTTTATTAGCAATGGCTGGTAGAGCTGTGTTAGGTGCGCCCACTGGAATAATCGTCACATCTGAGGGCTGCAAACCAGCTCCTTTTAACATATCCACCAACTGAAACTCGGCAGCGCTACCCCTTGCAGTCACACCAATTTTTTTACCTTTTAAATCCATCATTACTGCAGGATATCCTTTTGCTGCATTAGGAGTTTCTGTATGTGCTCCGGCCATTAAAAAGAAAATGGTATCGCGTGTCGCCGTGCCAATCACTTTAAGATCAGCTCCTTTATTAGCTGCTTGAATCACTACTTCAGCAGGACCAAAGGCGACATCAATATCTCCTGCCATTAAGGTTTGAATTCCAAGTGGCGCTGCCGGTATGGTTTTGAGTTCACATTTAATGCCATTTTTTTCACAAAAGCCTTTAGCGGCGGCTACTCTGACCATTAAATTTCCAAGCCCCGGATAGTCTTGTACTCGAATGACTTCAGATTGAGCCAAGGTTTGCGTACTAACAAAAGCCAATAAAGCAGATGTTAACAATTGGAAAATTGCAATGCGGTTGAACAGTTTCATAATGTCTCCAATGACTCAATAAAGCATAAAAAGAGGGAATCGACTAAAGCTGATTAAAATCGACTTTACAACTGACAATTGTTACACAGGTTACAATCCTAGGGAAAGTCCTAGGCAAATTAATCCACATGGTCAGCAAAATATTTATCTATGAAGCGCATTAAAAACAAAGCCTCACCTCTCCTTCCAAGCACTACTCAAAATCACGAGTCACCGACTCAATTGGTATTGGCTAGCCCAAACTGCTTAACCGAAGCCACTCTTTTTGAATTAAATAAGATTGGTCATAAAAAAACATGGCCAGCCAATTCGGTTTTATTAAGCCGAGGCACGCCTACTACTTATGCTTTTGTTTTATTAGAGGGTAAATTAAGAGGGGCTATTTCTAGTCCTAACGGTGAAGAGCAGTTTTTAGGTTGGTTGTTACCAGGCGAAATTACCGGCCTGAGTTCTGTAGTGGGCAATGCTCCCTACCCAGTGGAAGTGATTAGCTGTGAGACCTCTGTGGTTTTACACCTTGATCAAACTCGTCTTTTACAATTGATTCAAAGCAATTCTAAAGTCGCAATTGATTTAATTCGTTTTTTAAGTTTGCGGGTGAATACCTTATTAGATCGAATGTCTGATCAGGGTTATATTAGTTTGGAGCAAAAAATTACTCATACCTTGCAGCGTTTAGCCAATAGCGATAGTGAAGCAACTTCAGAGGGAAGGCTACTTAAAATTAGTCAATCGGAGTTAGCCAATGCAGTCGTCGCTTCAAGACCTAGGGTGAACCAACAATTAATGAAAATGCAAGATCAAGGATTACTTCGACTCGGCTATCGAAGCATCTTGATCTTGGCTCAAAACTCAATTTAAACTTTACTTTCGAATCACTTTATTTTCAGGTTCGTAATACTTTGCTTTAACTAATCCTTTTGCAAAAATTTCTTTTAAAACATCGGCATCTACAAAACCACTATCAACATAAGACGGATGCTTTTTAAAGTTAGGATAACCATCTCCCCCAGAGGCCATAAAATTATTCATCGCAATCCGATAGGTTTTATCTAGACTTAACACTTGACCACCCACGATTGCACTTTTAATTTGATTATTTTCAATCACTAACTCAATTCCAGAAAATTGCGGAAATGCACCAGAGCCAGGTGACATGTTGACTGCAGTTTGTAAAAGTTCCAAAGCTTGTTGTCCCTTTAACTCTACATAAGCAATGGTGTTACCAAAGGGTTGAACTTTTAGAATATCTCTATAAGTAATAGTACCTTCAGCTAAAGAAGCCCTCACCCCGCCAGAGTTCATAATAGCGAAATCAGCTTTGGTTTTTTCTTGCATAGCTGCGGCAACAAATACTCCCATGCTAATAGGCTGCGTTCTGACTTTATCGCGTGAGCCATCTAAGTTACCCTCTAATTGTCCTATAGCTTGAGAAAGCAACTTATCACCTTTAGTTTGATAGGGCTCTAAAAGTGCCAAAATTTCTGAATCTTCTTTGATCTCTTGAGTGGCAAATACTTTAATATCTTTGCCGCTTGCATCTTTGGTCTTTATCTTTAAGTTAACAGGAATCAATTGATAAGATATTAATTTAAATTGGCCATTTTTAAATTCAAAATCAGCACGTCCTAAATATTTCCCCCATTCGCCAGCTTGAACAATCGTGGTATTGTTTTGTTGATCTGGTTGGCACTTTTGGCCTGGTTGAAAATTACTATCCAATTGATTAGGAGCCTTCATGCAAACTAAAGTGTGCGTGTGTCCTCCGACAATTAAATCTATACCAGATACTGCTCTTGCTAGCTCTATATCGCCTGCAGCTTGCGAGCCACTTTTACCATCTTCGTAATAGCCTAAATGCGTGGTCGCAATTATCACATCCGCTTTTTGTTTAAGAGACGGAATTAGTTTTTGTGCAGTTTGAATCGGATTATTAAAATCAATTTTTTTTACATTTTCTGGAAAAACTAATTTGGCTGTATCGGGGGTAGTGAGACCCATTACGGCAACTTTTACGCCTTGCAAATTAAACAAAGTGTAGGGAGAAAACAAATATTTTCCTTCTTGTGTAATATTGGCAGATAAAACTGGAAATTTTGCTAAATTGATTTGCTGCTTTAAGATAGCCAAAGAATTATCAAACTCGTGATTACCAACCGTCATCGTTTGATAACCCATAACATTCATCGCTTTTATGTCAGGCTCAGCATTTTGAGTATCAGATTCTGGTACACCGGTATTAATGTCACCCGCATCTAATAACAAGACATTTCCGCCTTGCGCTTGTACTTCATTACGAATGGTTTTAATGAGGGTTGCCCTTGCGGCTAAGCCATGTTCTCCGTCTGAATTTTTCCAGAATCGACCATGATTATCATTGTTATGTAAAACCGTAATACGATAGCTTTTGTCTTTAATATATTGCCCAGCAGGTCCTAAATCTTGAACCGCCAAACCATTTGAAAATGGAATTGTGTCTGTGGTGGGGATATGACTCTGAAAATTAGCACAGGAGGTACTAATAAGGGCCAGGCTGCTAATACTTAAAAAGTGATATATTTTTTTCATGACCAAAGTAAATAAAAATAGGATATGAGGAAGTGGACGTTGAGTGATTTTTAGTAAGCAATACTTTTTTATAAATAATGCATCCATTGTAGATAGACAAGTTTTTACGTCAATACAAGAAGAAAAGTTTTCTATGGCAATTAATGTGCTTCTTTATTATTTGGCTGATTTTGTCCTATTTTGGACTTATTGTGCTCTAGTGCTTATGGTTTGATGCTTTTAAACTTGATTTACTCGCTAACCTTGAAAGCATTTATGTCTCACACTTTTTCTACCAACACCGCATTATTAGTAATTGATGTTCAACAATCGTTTGAACATAGGCCTTATTGGATTGAAGCCGAAGCACAAAGTTTTAAAAATAACATCCAACAACTGATTGGTTTTTTTGAACAAAGCAATCAAGCAATAGTGAATATTTTCCATATAGATGAAAGCCCAGCTTTTCGATGGGCAAGTGGTTGGGTAAAACCCATGGACTTTTTAACACATACGCCTCATGTTGAATTTTACAAGCATGTACATAATGCCTTCACCGATACCGGACTTGATTTATGGCTCAGAAAAAATAAGATCGATCATTTAGTGATTAGTGGTATTCGTACCGAACAATGTTGTGAAACAACGGCCCGTGTTGCCAGTGATTTCGGCTATCGGGTTAGTTTTATTACCGATGCCACACTTAGCTTTGCAATGACACATCCGATTAGCCTTGTGACTTACAGTGCTCAAGAAATTAAAGCTAGAACTGAATTAGTATTACATGATCGATTTGCTAATGTAGCGACGACCCAAGAATTTATACATGCCTCTTAAGAGACTACCGCCAAACTCTTAAGTGCATTTATAGCAGGGGCTACAATACCATTAAGTTTTTTACAGATTGTTTCTTTTAACTCATTTAAATATATTTAAATGAGTTGGTTATTAGATAATAACCAGCTCTCTCCTTTTATTTTTGCAAGGTCTATTTTGTACAAATTATCGAATAAAGATTTATTGTTAGCCCTCATTGTTATTATTGTTTGGGGTCTTAATTTTGTGGTGATTAAAGTAGGGGTAGCCGATGTACCCCCTTTTTTATTAGCGGGCCTACGATTTTTATTGGTGGTTTTTCCATTGGCCTTTTTTTTAAAAGCACCAAAAATTCCACTTAAAATTTATTTACTTTATGGACTGGCCATTTCATTTGGTCAGTTTTCGTTTTTATTCACTGCGATTGCCAGCGGTATGCCCTCTGGTTTGGCTTCTTTGGTTTTGCAATCACAGGCTTTTTTTACGCTCATATTTTCTGCTTTTTTACTGAACGAAAGTTGGCATAAATTTCAGTTAATGGGCCTAGGTTTAGGAGCAGCAGGGCTTATTTTAATTGGTAGCTCTCATGGCGTATCTATGCCTTTATTAGGTTTTTTATTAACTATTTGTGCATCGGTGCTTTGGGCTTTAGGCAATATAGTGAGCCGTCAGTTAGCAAAATATCCCAACACCGATTTATTTGCATTTGTCGTCTGGGCCGGTTTTATCCCTACCCTCATGTTTTTTGCAAGCTCATTTTTAATAGACGGACCAACAAAAATAACTCAAGTGATTACTCATTTGAATTGGCTCACAATTGGTTCTATTTTGTATTTAGCTTGGGCGGCTACTTTATTTGGCTATGGTGTCTGGACCTCTTTAATGAGTCGTTACCCCGCCAATAAAATTGCTCCATTTACATTGTTGGTACCTGTAGTGGGTTTGTTGTCTGGGTTTATTATTTTTAATGAAACTTTGCAAACCATCCATTTTGTAGGCTGTGCTATTTTAATGATTGGCTTAATTACTAATGTGTTTGGCCCAAGCATTTGGCTGTGGTTGAAGTCGCGATTTTAAACCCTAGATCTAAGTTATGAATTAAGCTTTCTATGCTTACAACATTGGCACCTGTTGTTACCACTCATATTTGGTGGGTACTTAGTCCGCAGCATTTATTACTCGATTTTGTTGGCCCTGCCGAAACACTGCGTATGGCTCGAGATATGGGTGCTCATTTTGAATTGCATTATTGTGGAATTCAAAATCAAGTGAGCAGCTCTTTAGGAGTCAGTGTAACGGGCCTTGAAAAACTCCCCAATTTAAGACAACTGAATGGGCCTCATCTTGTTATGTTGGCCGGACATACCAATGATGCAGCAGACCTAGACCACCCTGATGCATTGGCCATTATTAATTGGCTAGTTGAACTGAAAAAATCTGCTGTAGAAGCTAACTTTGCCAGCATTTGCTCTGGTGCATTAATGTTAGCTAGGGCTGGCTATTTAAGGCATAAAAGTTGCACCACACACTTTAGTCTTTTGGAAGATTTGGCGAGATTAGAGCCAACAGCCAAAGTGATAGGGACTCAAATTTTTGTAGAAGACGGCAATATTTTAAGCAGTGCAGGTATTACCACTGGTATTGATTTGGCACTATATTTAATTGAAAAATTAGCCAGCCGTGACCTCTCAATACAAGTAGCTCGGCGACTTGTATTAGCTAGGCGTAGAGGCCCAGATGACCCACAACTAAGTGCTTGGCACAACTATAGGCAACATTTGCACCCCGCCATTCATAGAGTGCAAGACCATATTATTTCGGATGTGACTAAGAGCTGGAATGTAAAACAATTAGCTCAAATTGCTTATGTTAGCGAAAGACATTTGAGTCGTTTATTTTTAGAGCATTGCGGCATTAGTGTGAAAAAATATATTCAAACTCTGCGTATTGAAAGAGCTATAGAGCTACAACAACAAACTCCTGCTATTACGCAAGAGACCTTGGCGTTTCAGGCAGGTTTTCAATCGGTCAGAGACTTGAGACGAGTTTTTTTACAAATTACTGGCAAGCCTTTGTAGATGCTTTTTTAAATCGTAATAAACACTATTTATTATTTTTAATAAATAGACGGCTCACCAGGAGGGCGATGTTTGAATCTTTTGTGTACCCAAAAATATTGGGCCGGCATGGTTTTAATTTGTGCCTCTAATTCATGATTCATGCGCAAGGTATCTTGATATAAATCTTGGGTTGGGTAATTATCCCATGCAGGTAAAAACTCTATATCGTAACCTGTGGACGTCATGCGACTCACAATCGTAACCACCTTGGCTTTGCCTAACTTGGCAAAACGAGGCAGGGACGGCATAGTGCTGGTATTCACTCCAAAAAAAGGCACATAAATACATTCCTCTGGACCAAAACCCATGTCGGGTAATAAAGCCAACATACCGCCTTTTCTAAGAGCAGAAACTATCTCTTTAACTCCTGCTAAGCGACTCATCATTTTGATGTTACCAAATCTAGCCCTACGCTCTAACACCCATTGATCTATGACAGGATTGGACTGATTGGTGTAAATAGCCACCATAGACCTTGGCAACTGTTGTGTAACGGCAATACCAGCCGCATCTAGGCCTACAAAATGTGGAACAAATAAAATGATGGCATGGTCTTGATGAATTTGTTGCCAATCACCTGTTATGCGTAAGCGTTTTTTGGTAGTTTTTGGGCTTGCATGCCAAATCCAACTACGGTCTAACCAAGCCTGTACAAAATAGACAAAATGTTCCTGACTTAATTTTTTTAGCTCTTGTCTATTGAATTCTGGAAAACAAAGTTGCAAATTCTTCATGGCAATTTTACGCCTTGAAGGTATAAGCAGATAGAGTAAGCGTGCCAATATAAAGCCCAAAGCTCTTATGAATGGAAGCGGTAATAAGGCTAATAACCGAATAAAGCCTATTGCTAAATAACCACCTAAATAACTCACTCTTGATTGCTCCTAGGTTGTTTATATCGACCATAACCCCACAAGTATTGGCTCGGCTTTTGCAAAATAAGGGTTTCCATCGCTTGGTTCATTTGGCTACAAGCCAAGTTTAAGTCTTGGCTAAGCATGCCGGTATTTTGCGTAATTTCATGTGGCAATGGCTCTATGTGAATTAAATAACCTTGGCCCCACGGCAAACGCTCACCCCAGCCCATTAAGACGGTGGCACCAGTTTGCTGAGCAAGTCTGGCTGCGAGGGTCATGGTGTAGGCATTTTGACCAAAAAATGGGACCCATACTCCCTGACCTTCTGGTGGTACTTGATCGGGCAATAAACCTATTGCTTTGCCTTGTTTAAGGGCTTTTAATAGTTGCCTCACCCCAGAGCCGTTAGTGGGCACAGTCAGCAAACCTGGCCTGTTTCGAGAATTAGCGACCAAATCAGATAACCATTTTTTTCTGGCCGGACGAAACAAAACCGTAAAGTCTGAATATTGATTGCCAAACCGGTAAGCCCATGCTTTACCAATAATTTCAAAGCATCCAAAATGTGGGGTTAAAAAAATGATTCCTTTACCGCTAGTGTAAGCATCGATAATGTGCTGCTCTCCATGCCAGCTAAAAGGAACATCTTTACCCATCCACATACGTGGTATTTCTAGCATCATAGCCCCAGATTGCCCAACAGCAGCTAGGGCTTGACTACGACTAGCCCCTGCCGACCGAGCATGTAACCAAAGTCGTTTACGATAGGTGGGGGAGGCCAAGAAAGCCAACCAACCCAAAATAAAGCCTAAACTGTGTAGGGCAAATAAAGGCCATTGAGATAAAAGTTGGAAAAGTCTTTGCATCTTAATTCATATTTGACTGAATTATTTTATACGCCCCAAACCACATGGGTTTGAGATTGTATGGAGCGCTTTAACATGGTCAAAAATGGAGTAGCCCTTTGTTGCAAGGACACACTCTCTTGTAAAAGTGAAGGATTATGATCGACTGCTTCGCCATTGGCTAATGCTTTTTGCAAGTTTTGCCGAGCTAATAAATCTGCCTGTACCGCTTGCTCTAATTTTTCGATGGCTAAAGGCAGTTGTTCTGGCAAAATAATTCCTTTTGTTTCAACAGCTTTACCTATTATTTCTAAAATTTGACGACCATTGGGTTCAAGCATAATAATATCAGCGCTTACTTCTGATTTAAACCGATACAACATTTTGAATTCCTTGTAAAACTAAAAAGTGGACAAGCACCGAGATTGAGGAAAATATTCATCAGATTTCATTTTGCATGCTGACAGCTTCATCTTAGTCTTTTTTTTCGGCAATTGGATTTTATATGGTTTGAGTCGCTTGAAGAGATTATGCATGATTACAATGATGTATCTTTTTTTGCTTTCATAAAGCAAGCGCCAATAAAACTCCTTAGAGTACGCATGACTTGGGCTTTCCTAGCCTGTTTTGTTGACTTTTCCCTCCTAACAAGGGCAATCGCCGTCACCATTGTTGTGGTGCCCCAAAGTCTTGTATTGGTTTATAGCGCCCTATCACTCTCTATTTTGAAATAATATGTCACTTCATTTACACACCAACACTCAACCAAGTAGCCAAGGTAAAGTTTATTTAGTGGGCGGTGGTCCAGGAGAAGCGGACTTACTAACTGTAAAAGCCATGCGCCTATTACAGGCCACAGAAGTATTGGTATATGACCATTTAGTCTCTGATGATGTGCTGCGTTTTGTCCATCCTCAAGCACAGCGAATTTTTGCAGGTAAAAGACGTAACGAACACACCATGCGACAGGAAAAAATCAATCAGTTACTAGTTGATTTAGCCAAGCAGGGCAAACAAGTGGTAAGACTCAAAGGTGGTGACCCTTTTATTTTTGGTCGAGGTGGTGAAGAAATGCAGGCTTTAGTGGCTGCTTCTATTGCTTTTGAGGTAGTGCCAGGCATTACCGCAGCAAATGCAGTGTCTTGTTATGCAGGAATTCCGCTTACTCACCGAGACTACTCACAATCTTGTATTTTTGTAACAGGACATTTAAAAGATGGAACGGCTAATTTAGACTGGCCAAGCTTAGTGAAGCCTTTTCAGACTGTGGTGATTTATATGGGTTTAAGCGGTGCAAAAAGTATTTGTGAACAATTAATCGCTCATGGCGCACCAGCCAACAGGCCGATTGCTGTGGTTCAAGAGGCTACATTGCCCACGCAAAAAGTTTTAGTCAGTACTTTAGAAAAATTAGACGCTGATTTAAATGCTCAGCCCCTTCAATCGCCCAGCTTAATGGTCATTGGTGATGTAGCTAATTTAGCCCCTTCATTAGCTTGGTTTAATCCTTACCCAAAATAACAAAAAACATCAATTTGCTATTAATTGGAGACACAAGAATAAAGACTTTAGGCCCAAAAAAAGGCAGTCGAAACTGCCTTTGAATAATGGGATAAAGTGCTTGTTATCAGTTCACTTGTGGATCTAACTGACCTTTGTCGTAGCGTTTTTGCATATCTTCTAAAGAATACACTTTATTGATTTTGCCCGCTTGTCCTGAGCAACCAAACGCCTCGTAACGATCTTTACAAATACCCGACATGGCTTTAGTGGCAACGCCTAAATATTTACGTGGGTCGAATTCTTTTGGGTTCTGTGCCATAAATTGACGAATCGCACCAGTAGAGGCCATACGTAAGTCGGTGTCGATGTTGATTTTACGAACGCCGTGTTGAATGCCTTCAACAATTTCAGCCACTGGCACACCATAGGTCTCACCCATAGTACCGCCATTTTGGTTGATAATTTCTAACCATTCTTGTGGTACAGAAGATGAACCGTGCATCACCAAGTGAACATTTGGAATACGGGCGTGAATTTCTTTTACACGGTCAATACGTAATACTTGACCAGTAGGTTTTTTGCTGAACTTATAAGCACCGTGTGAAGTACCAATCGCAATGGCTAAGGCATCAACATGGGTTTTAGCCACAAAATCAGCCGCTTCAGCTGGGTCGGTTAATAATTGACTGTGATCTAACACGCCTTCTGCGCCAACACCATCTTCTTCGCCAGCCATGCCGGTTTCAAGTGAACCTAAGCAGCCTAATTCACCTTCAACTGACACACCAACTGCATGGGCCATTTCAACCACACGACGTGTGGTTTCAACATTGTATTCATAGCTAGATGGGGTTTTACCGTCTTCACGCAATGAGCCGTCCATCATTACAGAGCTAAAGCCAGACTGAATGGAACGGAAGCACACTCCTGGTGTAGTGCCATGATCTTGATGCATACACACTGGAATATGTGGATACATTTCGATGGCAGCCACAATTAAATGACGCAAAAATGGTTCACCTGCGTAGGTGCGAGCACCGGCAGAAGCCTGCAAAATAACCGGTGAGTTAGTCGCATTAGCTGCTTCCATAATGGCGCGAACTTGCTCCATATTATTGACGTTGAAAGCTGGCAAACCATAACCATTTTCAGCAGCGTGATCGAGTAATTGACGCATTGAAATTAATGCCATGATGATTTCTCCAAAGTTAAAATTCATTGAACCAAAAAGTTTGGTAACTCGTTGGTAACTTTTTTTCTTGATAAAAAAAGCCGCAATTAGCGTTGGGCTGATTGCGACTTTTAATCAATTAAGTTTTAAGCCCGTGAGCCTAACACTTCAAATGCTGGAAGGGTTTTACCTTCTAGAACTTCTAGGAATGCGCCTCCACCCGTTGAGATGTAATCAACGTTGGATTCAATACCATACTTGGCAATTGCCGCCAGAGTATCACCACCGCCTGCCAAACTAAAAGCAGAGCTTTGTGCAATAGCATGGGCAATCGTTTTAGTACCGTTTTCAAAGGCGGCAAACTCAAATACACCGACAGGGCCATTCCAAACAATGGTACCTGCTTTTTTAAGTTGCTCGGCTAACTGAGCTGCAGTCACAGGACCAATATCTAAAATTAAGTCGTCGTCTTGTACATCGGTAGCAGCCTTCACTGTGGCTACTGCATCAGCAGCAAAAGTTTTAGCACAGACCACATCGACAGGAATAGGTACAGATGCGCCTCGAGCTGTCATGGCAGCCATTACCGCTTTAGCCGCATCAAGTAAATCAGGCTCAGCCAAGCTTTTACCAATTTTTAAACCTGCCGCCAACATAAATGTGTTAGCAATACCGCCACCTACAATAAGTTGATCAACATTTTTAGCCAAGGCTTCAAGAATAGTGAGTTTGGTAGACACTTTAGAACCCGCCACAATCGCTACTAAAGGGCGTTTTGGTTGGTTTAAAGCTTTAGCAATAGCGTCCATTTCGGCTGCTAATAAAGGACCTGCACAAGCCACAGGGGCGTATTGTGCAATGCCATAAGTAGAAGCCTCTGCACGGTGTGCGGTACCAAAAGCATCATGTACAAACACATCACATAAAGCTGCCATTTTTTTAGCTAACTCTGGATCGTTTTTCTTTTCGCCTTTGTTGACACGGCAGTTTTCAAGCATGACCAATTGGCCTGGCTCGATTGTGACACCATTCACCCAATCAGCCACTACAGGTATTTCACGACCCATGAGCTCACCCATGCGTTTGGCAACTGGGGCTAATGAATCTTCTAGTTTGAATGCGCCTTCTGTGGGGCGCCCCAAATGAGAGGTCACCATGACAGCTGCACCCGCTTTTAAAGCTTGTTCAATGCAGGGAATTGAGGCTCGAATACGAGTGTCTTCTGTGATGTTGCCGGCATCGTCTTGCGGGACATTCAGGTCAGCGCGAATAAATACGCGCTTTCCTGATAGGTCCTGATCAAGCATACGCTTAAATTTCATGACCAGACCTTTAATTATTGAGCAATTACACGAACCATTTCGAGGCACTTGTTAGAGTAACCCCATTCGTTGTCATACCAAGATACCACTTTAACAAAGGTTTTATCAAGGGCGATACCTGCTTCAGCATCGAATACGCTGGTGCATGATTCACCACGGAAATCAGTGGCCACTACTTTGTCTTCGGTGTAACCCAAAACGCCTTTTAATGCACCTTGTGACTGAGCTTTCATTTCTGCACAGATTTCTTCGTAAGAAGCTTCTGAGTTGAGTTCAACGGTCAAGTCCACTACCGATACATCGGAGGTAGGTACGCGGAATGACATACCAGTTAATTTTTTGTTGAGCTCTGGAATGACTACACCTACCGCTTTAGCCGCACCCGTGCTAGATGGGATAATATTTTCTAAAATACCACGGCCACCGCGCCAGTCTTTGTTAGAGGGGCCATCTACTGTTTTTTGTGTAGCAGTTGCAGCGTGAACAGTGGTCATGAGGCCACGTTTGATACCCCATTTGTCGTTTAATACTTTAGCCACTGGTGCCAAGCAGTTGGTAGTGCAAGAGGCATTAGAAATAATCGCTTGACCTGCATAGGTAGCATGATTAACGCCATATACAAACATTGGAGTGTCGTCTTTGCTGGGTGCAGACATAATGACTTTTTTAGCGCCAGCAGCAAGATGTTTGTCTGCAGTGTCTTTGGTCAAAAATAAACCAGTCGCCTCTAACACCACATCGGCACCGATTTCATTCCATTTAAGAGCAGATGGATCACGCTCTGCGGTTAAACGAATTTTTTTACCGTTAACGATTAAGGTATTACCTTCGACTGCGATATCGCCTTTAAAACGGCCATGTACTGAATCATATTTGAGCATATACGCTAAATAATCAGGTTCTAACAAATCGTTAATACCCACGATTTCGATATCAGAGAAGTTTTCTACTGCAGCACGAAACACCATACGGCCAATACGACCAAAACCATTGATACCTAACTTGATTGTCATTTGATTTCTCCAAAATTAAAAAATTAAAAATCTATTCGAAATGATGCCCGATTTGCCTGTTCGCTTGCTGACATAAGCCTAGCACTTACTAGCAATCGGGAATCAAAATTAACGAGTTGCCAATACTTTTTGCACAGTTTGAGCGACGTTTTCAGTGGTGAAACCAAAATGCTCAAATAAAACTGGAGCAGGGGCAGATTCACCAAAAGTACTAATGCCAACGACTGCAGCACAAGCATATTTCCACCAGAAATCTGGGGAACCCATTTCGACTGCAATACGCGGTAAGTTGGCAGGTAAAACACTGAGTTTGTATTCAACCGATTGTTGATCAAAAGTGGTGGTGCTTGGCATAGAAACTACACGTACTGCAATTTTTCGCTCGGCTAACAATTGCTGTGCTTTTACCGCTAATTGAACTTCAGAACCAGTGGCAATAATCACGGCTTGCGGTTTTTTATTCATACCCACATCTAGTGGGTCGGACAATACATAAGCACCTTTGCTGATGTCAGCCAATTCGGTTTTTTTGGCATAAGTTAAGTTTTGACGGCTTAATAAAAGAGCAGTTGGTTGATTGTGATTACGTAATGCCGCAATCCAAGCCACTGTAGTTTCTGTAGTATCAGCAGGACGCCATACATCTAGGTTAGGAATGAGACGCAAACTAGCAGCATGCTCGATGGATTGATGGGTAGGGCCATCTTCACCAAGACCAATACTATCGTGGGTAAATACATGCACCACACGTATTTTCATGAGGGCTGCCATACGAATCGCGTTACGTGAATAATCACTAAAGGTTAAGAATGTACCGCCGTAAGGAATGTAACCACCGTGCAAAGCCACACCATTCATGATGGCAGCCATACCAAACTCACGAACACCATAATTAATATGACGACCGCCTACACCCGCTTCATTTTTAACCACTTCGCCAGCTTCGGTAAAGCGTAAATTAGGGGTGCTTGATGTATTGGTTAAATTAGAGCCGGTTAAATCAGCACTACCACCTAATAATTCTGGCAAAGCAGCAGTAAAGAC
>JALQUL010000115.1 GCA_023260735.1 Limnohabitans sp.
CGTCACTCTAGCAGCTAACAGTATGAGTAGAAGGTAGTCACTCATGTTGAACGCCTTTTTTTGTGGATATTTTTAGAAAATACATGAGATGAGAGCTATGAGTTAGCATTTTTTGAAAGTCATTGTCTAAGCAAAATAAGAAGCAATATCTTAATTTGATCATCTTAACTGTTAAGCACTTCAAAAAGCAATAAGCCTTTTGGAATAAAGGCATTTTTGAGAAACTAGGGTTGAATATGACGACTCATTGACATCTAAGCATTTTACTTTTACGCAATCGTAATGCCTTTTTAATTAAAAAAGCGGAGCATATGCAAAGTGTGCACATGCCCCGCTTTTTTATTTTTAGGAATTACTTACCGTATACGTCAATTTTGAAGTATTTGTCGTTAATTTTCTTGTAAGTACCGTTGGCACGAATAGCTTTTAAAGCTGCATTGAGCTCATCTTTTAAAGCCTTGTCGCCTTTACGAATTGCAAAACCAGCACCTGTACCAAAATATTTTGGAATGTAGAGTGGATCACCTACTACAGTGTAGTTTTGGCCATCTGGTTTGCTCAAGAAACCACCAGTTACTTCGAGCTCATCAGCTACCGTACCGTCTAAACGGCCAGCTTTGATGTCGAGGTAAACTTGATCTTGTGCATCGTATGTGCTGACGGTAACGCCTTGAGTTGCCAATTCGCCTTTAGCATATTTCTCTTGTGTACTGCCTTTTAATACGCCAATTTTTTTGCCTTTTATAGAAGCAATACCTGTATATTTAATATCTTTTTTCAAGACGATTTTGCTTGGTGTATTGTAATATTTGTCTGTGAAGTCGACTTTTTTCAAGCGCTCTTCAGTAATAGACATAGAACTAATAATAGTGTCATATTTTTTTGCAATCAAGCCAGGAATCATGCCGTCCCAAACTTGCTCAACAAATACACATTTACGTTTAGCTTGAGCACAAATCGCATTTGCAATATCAACATCAAAACCAGTAGGTTTGCCATCAGCAGTTTTAAATGTGAAAGGTTCATAAGTAGGATCAATGGCTACTTTGAGTTCTTTTTCTTGAGCGAATGCACTTACCATCATGAGGCAAGCACTTAAAGCGACTACTAGTTTTTTCATGAATATTCCTTCAAATATCAAATAATGAAATGCTTTTATTTTTGTAAGCGAATTGAAACACTTGATATTCTGCCACGAGCCAAGGCTAGTACTATTAGGTATTTGCCCTCGTATGTAACTTTGGGCCGCTTGCATTACTTTTCAAAGCCTCAATGATACTAACTTGAACAGCTTATTGCCTTGTTTCAACCTCATTAAAATGATTATGATTAGAAATAAACTTTTTACGCACTCCAAGCTTTAACATTGAGTCTTATGTTGGTGAATTCAAATGTTTCTTTACTTACAAAAATATCAACTTGAAAGTTCATTCTAAGACAGGCCAAAGCATTTTTAAATCAGTAGGCTTATTTTTTATAGTACTTTTGGCTAATTTTAGTGAATCTTAGCAATGACGTTTATTGGAATATATCAATAATTTATTTTTGATTAGTAAAACTAAAAACAGCGGTTCCTGCTCTTAAGTTACTGAACCACGTCAATTTTTGATTATTTTCTATACCAAACTGATCTTGTAGTTTTAATCCAGTATGCTTAACTAAAACCTCAAAGTCGGTAGCTGTTGTCACCCTAATATTAGGCGTGTTATACCACTCGTATGGTAGACGTTGATTCACCGGCATACGGCCACGTAAAATGGCCAAGCGATTAGACCAGTGACCAAAATTGGGAAAAGCCACAATGCCTAATCGGCCGACTCTAGCGGTTTCTCTGAGCATAATTTCTGTATTGTGCAAATGCTGCAAGGTGTCGATTTGTAAAACTACATCAAAACTGGCATCGGCAAACATAGCCAAACCCTCATCTAGGTTGAGTTGAATCACACTCACCCCTCTTTGGGTGCATGCCAACACATTGGCATCATCTATTTCAACTCCATAACCCGTACATTGCCTGTGCTGGATCAGATGGTCTAACAAAGCCCCATCACCACAGCCTAGGTCTAATACTCTAGCGCCGACAGGTACCATGTCGGCAATCACTTGCATTAAATATAAATCACTCATAAATTGGGGCTTTGATTGAGCTCTTGTGTTAAATTTTTGAAATAGGCCTTGACCAAGGATAAATAGCGCTGATCTTCGAGTAAAAAGGCATCATGACCATGAGGTGCATCAATTTCAGCATAACTAACAACCACTCGGTTATCGACTAATGCATTCACTATTTCTCGACTACGCTGCGGTGAAAAACGCCAATCCGTTTTAAAGCTCACCAACAAAAATTTGGCTTTTACTTTTGCAAATGCAGCGCTTAAGCTGCCATTACTAGATCGTGAGGGGTCAAAATAGTCGAGAGCCCTGGTAATCAATAAATAAGTATTAGCATCAAAGTATTCAGCAAATTTATCACCCTGATAACGCAAATAACTCTCTATTTGAAACTCAACCTCTTGAGTACTATAACGATAAGCGGGAGGAGTATTGCTTGACATACTGGTTTGTGTGAGCACTTGCTCTGCTAACTCGACCCTTTGCATACGACCAAACTTTTCATTCATCACATCATCACTTAAATAAGTAATGTGACCTATCATTCGAGCAATTCTTAAGCCTCTTTTAGGTTTAGTTTCTGGCCTACTTGAACTTTCGTAAAAATGTCCTCCATTAAAGTCAGGGTCGGTCACTATGGCGCGACGCGCTACCTCATTAAAAGCAATATTTTCAGCGGTTAAATTGGGGGCGCTAGCGATCACAATGGCGTGGCGCATTTTTTCTGGATATTGTAAAGTCCAGCTAAGAGCCTGCATGCCTCCTAAACTTCCGCCCATTACCGCAGCCAATTGCTCAATTCCTAGGCGCTCTAATAACAATGCTTGTGCATTAACCCAATCCTCAACGGTAACCACAGGGAAATCTGCGCCATAAGGGCTTTGAGTGGCTGGGTTGATATGCATGGGCCCAGTAGAGCCAAAACAAGAACCTAAATTATTAACACCAATCACAAAAAATTCATTGGTATCTAGCGATTTTCCAGGCCCTACCATGCTGTCCCACCAACCAATATTTTTGGGTTGGTCAGGGTAACAGCCTGCCACATGATGAGAAGCATTTAAAGCATGACAAATTAAAACCGCGTTAGATTTATCGGCATTGAGAGTACCGTAGGTTTCGTAGCGAAGTGTGTAAGCACTAATGCTAGCACCACTCGTCAGGGCAAGTGGCTCTTCAAAAAACATCGACTGGGGTGTCGCAATTAACATGGGTAAGACATAAACCTATAAGATTGAGAAATCGCCAAAGCAGATGCCCAATCGGCCCACGTCTTTAGCTGTACTTATTACGCGCCCGCAAGCAGTTGCAAATCGGCGCACCTCTAGTATAACAAGCTAGTTAAGTTTTGGATAGCAGGGCATATATTCCAATGACTAAAAATATACTCGCTGAGATCCCATGGACAAGTTTCATAGGAACTTTTTGTGTCATTTTGTCACCTATCCAGACCACAGGAGCGTTTGCTATCATCATACCTAAAGTAGTTCCTACCACCACCCAAAATGTCGATGAATACTGAGCGGCTAACATTACGGTCGCAATTTGTGTTTTATCTCCCATTTCAGCTAAGAAAAAGGCGATTACCGTCGTTCCAAATACCCCCAACTTGGGCGCTTGCCTATCGACTTCATCATCTAATTTGTCTGGAATCATAATCCATACTGCCATAGCGATAAAAGAAATGCCTAATATCCAACGCATAGCGCTAGGACCCACCCAAGTAGTCACCCACGCTCCAAGTAAACCTGCTAGGGCATGATTAAGCACAGTGGCGACAAAAATGCCAGCCACAATTGGCCAAGTTTGGCGGTACCTAGCAGCCAAAACTAAAGCTAATAATTGGGTTTTATCTCCCATTTCTGCGAGAGCTACTACTAAAGTGGATATAAAAAATGAATCGAACATATTTAATTGGGTGGGTGCTTTGTTGACCTGTTGGAATGAGTAGCCCAACAAAGGCTTTTAAGGTGTTTAGAAAAAAAGAATGAAGTAATTTTTAAAAAATTTGCAATATTGGCGTAGTACTTGCTTTTTACTGCAAGCCAAACCTGTGCTTTGTTATTGTAATTTTGAATCTCGACCACAAAGCATCTATTTTATTATTAAAAATATTCTTTTCGAAAGAGACTGACGGTGGAAACTCTCACACATGGAGCAAATGCTCTTTTTATATTATTGGGCGGCATTATGGTTTTGGCCATGCATGCTGGTTTTGCATTTTTAGAACTAGGTACTGTTAGAGATAAAAACCAAGTAAACGCTTTGGTCAAAATTTTAGTTGATTTTTCGGTATCTACCATTGTTTATTTTGTAATTGGTTATTACGTAGCCTATGGTGAACATTTTTTTGTGGGTGCAGAAACTTTAGCCAATTTGAATGGTTATGCCTTGGTGAAGTTTTTCTTTTTATTAACTTTTGCTGCAGCCATTCCTGCCATTATTTCGGGTGGTATTGCCGAGCGCTCTAAATTTTGGCCACAGTTAATTTCAACTGCCGCCATTGTGGGGTTCTTTTATCCATTTTTAGTCTCGACAAGACTGTACCCCGAATGGGCATTCGTGGCTCAGGCACGAGTGAATGCAGACGTCACAAGAGAGATTCCCGCAGCGTTATTGAATTTGATGGTCATGAGTGAGGATGCTCTA
>JALQUL010000224.1 GCA_023260735.1 Limnohabitans sp.
AAATGTAGTTAAGCGTTTTTCTAAAGAGTTGCATCAATAAATTTTAAAAAAATTCAACAAGGGAAATTTCAAGAATGTGGAAATTAATAATTTTTTCTATTAGTTATTCTTTTAAAGATTTTTTATTTAAGCGTTGGTTTATTATTGCAATATTGTCTGCTCTTATAATCAATATATATTCGGCAGTAATGCCTACTTTAGCAGGAATAGGTTTTGAACGTTTACCTGAATCCAAAACAAGCAGCGAATTAGCTGTTTCAATCATGTTAACTGCAGGTTTGTTTGTAGTTTTAACACTTTTGGAAAATATTGATAGTCATATAAAATTTAGATTTCATACTTACGCAACACAAGCAACAACTTTAGATTTAATTTCAGCAGTTCAGAATAACTCTTTATATAACATCAAGAAATATTCAAGTGGGGAATTAATTAATAAAATAAAACGTATGGGAATGGGTATTGCGTTTTATCTTGATGGTTTAATAATGGGAATTATGCCTTTATTTATTAAAATATTAGTAATGTTTTTTATGCTGGCTTTTACTATAAATGTTACTATATCAGTGGTATTTATAGTGTTCTTTTTTTACTTATTAGTGGTTGCTTTTCTAAGCTCCAAATTTGTTAAACAAATCGCCGCAAAGATTTATAAAGTAGATGATGAGCAAGGCCGATTATTTGGTTCGAGTATTGACAGAGCTTTATATTATAAAATTGAAAATATTCAACATATTATTCACAAAAAAATAGTAACTAAAATAAACGAATTTACTAAATTTAGAAATTATTCAGGTCTTCAACTTCAGTTTATTATAGTATTACAAGGGTTATTGGTTTTATTGCCATTATCAATAACAATGTATTTTATTTTTAGTATTTACAAGAGTGAACTTAATCACGGAAACTTATTGACGGTTGGGTTCAGCTTTTACCAGCTCATGTCAACCTCAACAGATCTTCTAGGTAGAATTCAGTCTATAAAAAAGATGAAGTGTTGGTAGAGGAAATCAAAGGGGTTTTGGACAATGCAAGCTTGGTAGGCTCTAGTCAAAATTTTGATTACTTAGAAAACGAAAGTTTGCTGAAAGTACAAAAGCTGAATCCCGAGAATTGTTCGCTCAATAATGGTGAAGGTATTAATTTCACGTTTAACAATAAAGATGTTTTAGTGATTAAAGGCAAATCTGGAATAGGCAAAACTTCGGTATTTGAGTCAATACTGGGTATGAAAAATTATTCTGGAACTGTAGCATTCTCAAAAAACCTGGCTCATTTACCAACTAATCAAATCTTTGCTTATGTTCCGCAGTTTCCTATGTTGCTAGGTGAAACAATAAGAGAGTGCCTGACAATAGGTTTGGAAAACATCCCATCCGATGATGAACTTCGACAAATACTTTCGGACATTGGGTTTCGTAAGATTTCTGATGAAGAGGATATTTTAGAGCGTCAAGTAGTAGATGCTGCTGAAATTATTTCAGGTGGAGAGATTCAAAAAATTGCAATTTTACATGCCTTATTTAGACGTCCAAAATTAATGCTTTTAGATGAACCCACCTCGGCAATGGATAAGGCCTCAAGTGAAAGCATGATTCAATTAATTCCAAATTATTGTGAATCGCTGATTGTGATCAGTCATGATAACAAATGGGATAAGTTTGCCACACAGCACTTGCACGTGAGTTGAGGATTTTGAAATGAATCGATTGACTCGACTTTCAGACTAAAATGAGTGCACGCCAATCCAGACAGATCCAAAATAAGCAAATAACTTCTTACTAGTCAAATTAAAGCTCATTGAATTAAATGAGGAGGCTAATAGTTAAGCTCATAGATTGACTGTAAAAATAGGACCAAGAAATGATTCAACAAATTAAGCTCGATAATTTTGGACCTTTAACTAGCCTCAATTGGTCTAATTTAAGCAAAATAAATTTAGTGATTGGTGGCAACGGAAGTGGAAAAACTTTTTTGCTTAAGGCTATTTACAGTAGTTTGCGAACTCTAGAAGAGTATAAAAGAGGTAATGAACAAAAAACAGCCTCAGAAATATTGTTTGATAAACTTTATTGGACTTTTCAAACTGAAAAAATTGGTGACCTAGTTAGAAAAACCTCTTATACGCCACTTTCAAGCCAACTCACAATCAATAATCAGCAGTTTAACTATAGTTTTGGCAAAGATACCAGTAAGCAAATTTCTAGTCTTGAAAATCATGTGTCACCACTTACTTCTAATTCAATTTTTTTACCAGCTAAAGAAGTACTGTCATTGCATCAAATTATTTTAGAGTCCAGAGAAAAAGACAAAGTATTTGGCTTCGATGACACTTATTATGATTTAGCAAAAGCACTGCGTTATAAACGGCCTAATGGTAAAGTGGGCGGCAAAAACATTGATGAATTTGCAAAGTCACGTGGAAAACTAGAAAAAATTATTGGTGGAGTGATTGAATACGATGATGCCTCTGGTAGCTGGTTATTTGTGAAGGGACGTTATAAATTTCCTATTGGAGTAACGGCAGAGGGTATTAAAAAAATCGCAATACTAGACACTCTTTTAAGCAACCGTTATTTATCCGCTAACTCTGTGGTGTTAATTGACGAGCCAGAGTCGGCTTTACATCCAACTGCCATTGCTGATTTGTTAGATATAGTGGCCATGTTAGCAGAGCGTGGCATACAATTTTTTATGGCGAGTCACTCTTATTTTGTCATTAAAAAATTGTATTTAATAGCCCAAGAAAAAGGTTGGTCTATTCCAGTTCTTGCGTTTACCAATGAAGAATGGATTGGTGACGACCTAAAAAATGGTATGCCAGAAAACTCTATTATTCAAGAGTCTATTCGCCTATATCAACAAGAAGTAGAGTTGGGCTTCAAATGACTACCATTACTATTTTAGAGTCGGGTATGACATTTGGTCCGTTTCAACTAGATGAATGTTTTTACATAGAAGAAAGTAAGACTTATAAAAACATTCAGGAAAACGTAAAAATGGCAGAATTTTTGTGGCTAAGGCGACAAAAAAGCCAGGCTAAAGTTTGGGTGGTTGAGGCAAAATCTAGTGTTCCTAAACAGCTCGATGAGTATATGGAAGATATTAAAGAGAAGTTAGTCAATGCCTTTACCTTAACAGTTTCTAGTGTTCTTAGTCGGCATAAATTAGCTAAAAATGAGTTGCCTGCTTTATTTCAAACTTTAAAATTAAGCTCTATTCAATTTGGGTTTGTTTTGGTAATTAAGGGTGTGCCGGAGGCTTATTTGAGCGCCCTACAAGATGCACTTCAATTAAAATTTAAATCTACCTTAAAGATTTGGGCTTTAGAGGCTAATTCAGTTTTAGTGTTAAATAATGAAATAGCTAAAAAATACGGTTTTATTGCGAGTGATTGATTGCGGTAGTCTCTCACTGTTACACTAATTAAAAATTGAGTCAATTCCTTAGCTTTAGTTGCTTATGATTCGCTTGCACTCGCATCTTTCAATAATAAGGCTTTGCTATATTGCAAAAACTTATCTAAATGATGTTGAATAATGTAAACTGTAATAGCTAGTTGCAGTGTTTGGTAATCATGAACCGCAATATTGTGAAAACCCACCATACGTTTAAGCCCGTCTGCTAAACTGGTGCTAATCCAATCTTTTTGGGCTAAAAGAGTAAAAATATCTCGTGCACTTTGTGGTGCACCTAATTTTTCTCTGCGAATAAGATGTTGGCCCATATCAACAGCCGCCTCACAGGCACGTTGAATATTTAAAATGGCCGCGTCTTGCCTAGTAAAGTCAGTGGCAAAATTGGCAAAATTGGCAGGGTTGCTGTTATATTCTTCCCGCACCCTAG
The DNA here is from genome assembly GCA_023260735.1 of Limnohabitans sp. Taxonomy (GTDB): domain Bacteria; phylum Pseudomonadota; class Gammaproteobacteria; order Burkholderiales; family Burkholderiaceae_C; genus JALQUL01. Next base: position 3,847 of record JALQUL010000224.1, read on the forward strand.
CTACACAACGCTCTATCACTGCTGCTTTGTTAATGAGTACATCATCCGCCATAAATAGTTCCTCTTGTTTGAATGTCTTGCATTAACCCTGCTCTTGCTTCATCAAGGGCAGTTTTTTCACTTAGTACCATACATTCAAAAAGGCCTGCTTGTATGTATTTTGCCCACCAGCGCTGGCCAGTGCTTAATATTTGATATTGCATAACAGTTGATGCAGCGCGCATGTCTAATAAATCAACTGGGCAATTTGTAATATCGGCTAGATCACTAGCCAAGTTAAAAAGTAAAACAGTGTCGGCGTAACCTGCTACTAATACCGCTAGGTCGAGGTCGCTGTCAGGCCTAAACTGACCTTGAATACGGCTACCAAAAGCGTAAACTGCTAATAAGTGCGGTACACGATCTTGGAGGGTTTTTAAAATAAGATCAATGTTCATATTGTTTTTGAAGATGCTGGCCTTATTTATTGTCAAAAGTCTAAGTATTCACCACAAAACTACGCATTAAAGTGCCTTAATTTTAGTGGTACGGTAGTTGAAAAAAGATGGATTAGTTGTAATATAAGCTTAAAAGCTCATCAATACAATTTTGAGTCTATTCATAATTCAATTCAAAACTACCAAAAGGGATAAGTATTGGGTAGTTGATTGATTAAACAGGAGAAAAAAATGGAACTTAATTTAAAAGTAGACGGTATGACCTGTGGTCATTGCGAGCAAGCAGTTAAAAATGCAGTCTTAGAAATTGATGCCGCTGCAAGCATTCAAATTGATAGAAGCAAGGGTTCGGTAAAAGTGGAAACCGAAGGCAATAAAGATGACATTGTAAAGGCCATAGAGGAAGAGGGCTATGCAGTCCTCAGTATTTTGTAAAGACGGCCGTTTCATCTTTACAAATCATTGCACAGCAGTTATCTGATTTTTTCATTGGAAATGCACAATACATTTCATCGACACATAACTAACAAGGTGTCGCAAATGTCAAAAATTATTTTTAAACAAAGGTAACACAAATGAAAAAATTATTCACTAAAACTGCATTGGTAATGAGTTTGTTAGTCGTAGGTTTTGGCTCTGCAATGGCTTCTGGTAATGGTGGTCAAGGCAAGCATGAAGGCCAAGGCGCTCATGGTATGGGTTATGAAATGGGTATGCACGACAAAATGGGTCACGGCGGTCGTGACCCAGCTAAAATGCAAGAACATTTTGCCAAGCGCATCACTGAACTTAAATCTAAGTTAGGTATTACAGCGGCACAAGAGTCTGCTTGGACAACTTTTACAACGGCTATGCAGCCACCAAAAGACCAAGCAGACATGCGCAAAATGCATGATGAACTTGAAAAATTAAGTACTCCTGCACGCATCGATAAAATGAATGCATTTCACGCAGAAAAACAAGCAGAAATGACTAAAAAAGGCGAAGCCACAAAAGCTTTTTACAATGTTTTAACTCCAGAACAACGTAAAATTTTTGATGACCAAGCTAATAAAATGATGGGCCGTAAAGGGCATTAATTAATCTCTTTTTAGCCTCATTTTAAGGGGCTAAAAAAATCAGTTGGCGACGAGTTTTTTAATTTCTTTTTCGTTGGTTGTAACCACACTTTGCTTTTAGCAGGTGTGGTTTTTTTTATGGTAATTAAAGTTCAATTATTTCACCCCTACTGCATCAATGACTCGGTAATACAAACCATAGGGATCGTTTTCTAATACCAAAAACTGCCCTTCAACCACTACTGCATTGGTACTATAAGCTACTGGGGTTTTGGCTTTTACTTCGACCATACTTTCAGGCCCACCCGGAATACAAAATTGGCATGTGAGGGGTACCGAGCTTAAAATAAAATGGGTTTGTTTTTTGCCAGCATCAAGTGGCATCATATAGCCTTGCACTCTTTGGGTAGTTTTGTGCAAACTGCTTTGTGTCTCACCATAATTAGGAATAATGCGCCCTTTTACTAGTTTTGTTTTAACACTGGTTAAAACCGGCCAAGCAATCACGTCGCTTCTATCGGGTAAGGGCTTAAATGGGCTGTTAGGGCTATGAAAACCAGGACCTGTGCCCATCGGCACCGATAAATTATTATTTGCTTCTGGCGAGCTGCTAGCACTTATGGCAACAGGTGAAGACAACACCACAGGAGCGGTGGTGTTGACAGGGCTACTAGAAGCTATGGTGGAAGTGGGCTTTTTAGTGTTACCAGTATTGGTGTTGGTGTTGGTGTTGGTATTGGCTGTTGTCTGAGCAAAACTATTAAGAGTTGCCAAACCAGTTAAAGAGGCAATTAAAATAACAATCGTTTTTAGCTGAAAAGGTAACATCATTTTTGTAAACCTTGATGAAAAAGTAAATAAATGGCAACGGTTGATTGTAAAAACAATTCTTTCTAGAATTATTTTTAGCAAATTAGCTATTAATAGTAAAGCAATAAACCCTTTATTATTTATGATAAATAGGGATGCAATTGAAAACGCACCGTTTTTGTGCGCTTGATCCAAAAAACCACCTCGTCTCTATTAAATAAGGTTTTTCCCTAATCTGCACAATTATCAGCTAAGTGTCATAAAAATCCGCTATCCTAGAGGCTTGTTTAACTACTACACAAAACTGTGTCAGAACCTCATTCGGCTCATAGCCATCGCCCTGCCCGCGAACCGCATCAAGATAAACGTTCTTTTTTGCAAAAATTGGCTGAATTTATTCATCCAGGCCCCGATTCTAAAGATGAGCTCATCGAAACCTTAGCCGAGGCCGAAAATAACCATATTATTGGTGCTCAAAGTCGCGCTATGCTCGAAGGTGTCATTCGTATGTCCGATATGACAGCCAGTGACGTTATGGTCCCAGCGACTCGCCTCGATGCCCTCGATATTAACGAAGAGTTTGAAGACCTACTCAATACCGTTATTGATACTGGCCATTCTAGGTTTCCAGTGTACGAGGGTGAAAAAGAAAATATTATTGGTATTTTGCTAGCCAAAGATTTGCTCAAGCTGCAGCGTGCCCCATCACTTAATATTCGTACGCTTTTAAGGCCACCTGTGTTTGTGCCAGAGTCCAAAGGCTTAAATGATTTATTACGCGAGTTCAGAGGTAACCGCAACCACTTAGCCATTGTGATTGATGAGTTTGGTCATACCGCAGGCCTTATTACCATTGAAGATGTATTAGAGGAAATTGTCGGCGAGATCGAAGATGAGTTCGATTTAGAAGAAGATGATGGCGATATTTTTGCCTTGGCCGACAATACCTTTCGAGTAAGCGGCGACACCACCATCGAGCATTTTGATGAAACCTTTCAAACTCGCCTGGCAGACCTCGAGATAGCCGAGCAATTTGATACAGTGGGCGGCTTAATTGCCCACGAATTGGGTCATGTACCAAAGCGTGGTGAACAATGGCAACATCTGCACTTAACCTTTATTGTTCAGCACAGCAAAGGCGGTGTAGTGAAGTGGTTTAAAGTCATACCCGATTATTTAGATCAAGATTAATTTTTAACCATGCTACAAATAGTATTATTGGCCATTTGCGGAGTGGCTCATGGCATTAGTTTGTCATGGCCGTTTGTATCTTTTTTAGGTATAGAAACGGGTCAAACTTTGCCCTGGCTTAATTTATTAAGTTTAGCTGGCCTATTTTATTTTTGGACAAGTAGTGTCTCGCCTATCCAAGCATTTTTTAAAGCTTGGACTTTTGCAACCATCATGCTGTTATCGACTTGGTGGTGGCTCACTATTTCGTTGCATACCTATGGCGGTTTACCAGCAGTATTAACTGCTCTTGCAGTATTATTATTGGCCATGGGTTTAGGTCTTATTTGGGCCTTAGTGGTGTGGCTTTATACTCAATATGGCAACTTCTTACAATTACACTCTTGGTATCAAGCGACAGCATTTGCCGCATGTTGGTTAATTTCAGAAATTATTCGGGTCTATATCTTTACAGGTTTTCCCTGGGGAACCAGTGCCTACGCTTTTATAAATAGTCCATTGGTTTGGTTTCTACCTTTTATAGGCATCTACGGTTTAACTTTTTTAGTGGCTTTAAGTGCTGCCTTATTAGCATCATCTTTTCCGTATTTTTATTGGGCAAAACCCAATATCAGAGCCTTGGTTTTGCCTATACCTAAGTTCCTGGTAGTTGGCTTGATTTTAATCATGCCATTTTTTTTAAGCCAGGTTCAATACACACAAAGTACCGGTTGGTTAAAGGTGAATTTATTGCAGGGCAATATTGCGCAAGACCAAAAGTTTCAAGAAAATGCGGGCATACCATTTGCCTTGGCTTGGTATAAAGAACAACTCATTAGCAATACGGCCGACTTAGTCATGGCACCAGAAACGGCTATACCGGTTTTGCCACAGCGTTTGCCAGATGATTATTTAATGGGTTTAAAACAGCACTTTGAAACCGGTGCTGGTAAAGGTCAGTTGGCTTTAATTGGTTTGCCGGTAGGCTCACATTCAACGGGTTATGCCAATAGCGTAATGGCTTTTGGACAAAGTTCTGCTTTGGCAGGTCAATTGCAAATACGCACCAATAAAGCCGTTCCCGACTATTTAAATCATTTATATCGCTACGATAAAAGTCACTTAGTACCCTTTGGCGAATTTGTGCCTGCGGTTTTGTTGCCACTGACAAAGTCTTTGCAAATACCGATGGCTAATTTTTCTGGAGCCCAAGGCCTACAAGGTACCATTGATATAAAAGGCCAACGTATTGCGCCCAATATTTGCTACGAAGATTTATTTGGCGAGGCCATGGGAGCTTGGTTTTTAGACCCTGTTAAGGCACCCACTATTTTGGCCAATTTTAGTAATATTGCTTGGTTTGGCGACACAATAGCGATTAATCAGCATCTTGCCATTTCAAAAGCCAGAGCCATTGAATTTGAGCGCCCTATGATTCGTTCTACCAATACGGGCGCTACGGTAGTGATTAATCATTTGGGGCAACTTACCGACCAACTCCCACGCTTAACACGTGGTGCCTTATTAGCCAACGTAGAGGGTAGGCAAGGCCTTACACCTTATGCCTACTGGACTGCAAGATGGGATCTCTGGCCATTATTTATTTTTGCAAGCTTTTTGTTGTTGGCTATTGGTTTTAGCAGTCGCAAAAAATAAGAATTATTTTTTTACCGTAAGTGGTGTTTCAAAAGCCCATTGTGTTTTTTCTAGCAGGCTTGAATATTGCAAGCGCCAGTTTTGCCATTGTTGATTTTTTTCAAGTAGCTGAGGGTCGCCTTGATTTTGAATAAAACTAAGAATTAATTCGCGGGTAGCTTTTTTAATTTTTGGATTTAACTCTTTACCACCAGTTTGTAGTCTGTCGGTAAAAATATTATGTGATCCATCTTTAAAAACAATAAGATTTTTGGCTGAGTTTTGCATGTTTGTAAAAATTTCAATTCTGTCGCTAGCCCTAGAGTAATAACCGGGCACTGTAATAACATCTTCAGTAGCCGTAATATGTAAAGTTGGAATTTGAATGGCGCTTAAAATTTTACCTGTGCTGACATAATCAGAACCGTAAAACGGTGGTGCTGAAATCAAGATAGCCATTTTTACCCTAGGGTCTTGTAGTGAAACCACCAACCCATTGCGCTCTACTATTGCACCACTAACCAACAAAGTGGTGTTTGCTCCGTATGAGTGGCCGGCTGCCACAATCTGATGCGGGTCAATTGATTGTGCATAAGGCGCTTGGTTCAGCAATTGGCTAAGTCCAAATTGAAAGTCTTTAGCTCTATCGATTGCTTCTTCATCGCGAGCCGCTTTTTTAAGCTGATAGGGTATGGCATAAAACGGCACATTCCAAACACTTCTATCGCTACCTATATGTTGTAAATGAAGACTGGCAACGCCGTTTTGTGCTAAATGACGGCCTATATAGCTGTAACCATCTTTAGACCCACCCAAGCCATGAGAAAAAACTAAGAGCTGTATTTTTGCAGAAGGGTTAGCAATTTTTGGCCAATAGAGTTTGGCTGGTACTTTTCGATTTCTAGAGATGTCTTGCCAAGCAAATTCTTGTACCGTGAATGAGTCGATTTGGTTTTCTTCGCCCATTGCTTTTTTAAGCTCCACAGGATTGGGTTGCCAGCGACTGACTGCTATCTCTTCTGATTTTTGAGTATCAGTAATGCTTGCTTCTGGGCCTTGAGTTTGAGCAAATATTAAAGGGCAAGTCAGTGCTAATCCAAGCATCAAGCCAAGTAGGCGATGGATAGTGAGCTCATGTGAAAATCGTTTTTTTATTAACTCAAAAGAATTCATGGCATGTTGTTATAAAAATATCAATCAAACTACAAAATGCAGAAAGTAAAAACTGGTGGTACAGATTGCTTGAATCGGTTGCTCGTTAATGAAGACTCGCTCTTCTAGCATAACTTAGAACATCATCTGTAACTTGAGTTTGAATATCCATTGCATTGGACTTTCTTACCCTTACCAACAGGGCTGATGAAGACGGTCAGATTAGTTCATTTTTATAGGTATCCTAACTACCAATTAAATGAGTACACCAATTCTTTTAACAAGACCCCATCACAAAAAATGAAAATTTTTTAATATGGGAATTGGAATAAAAATTATAAAAACAAAAAATAAACACAGTTTTATTGTGTTATTTAATTTTTTACACGCCCTGACTTGTTCATAAGCAATCCAAGCCAGAGCCCTAAAATAGGACATCTTCAGCGCTAATTCAAGGCTTATCCACTAAGTTATACACAGGTAAGTAGAATAACTATAAAAGTAAAGCTATTGACAATTCCAAAAAACAATAAAACTGTTTTAATCTCTTATTTTTTGAATTGAACTCATAATAATTTTGGGTTTATTCAAAAAAATTGGCTCTATAGTGATCCAAATGGCAATAGAAAAATAAATTTATTCACACTTGTCAAGAGCTTGACATAATTAAAAAAATAAAGAGTGAATAAGCTTATTGATTTAAAAAAATCCAATAAAACCTAATAAAAATAAGCTGCCTTATAAATAGGCATATTAATGGAAGCCCTATAAAATGGACAATTTAACCGCTCATTCAGGGTTTGTTCACAAACTTATCCACAGATAAGGGGAGTAAATTTCAACATCTAAAAATATAATTTGAGAAAAAATAATGAAATTTAAAAAAGTCGCAGTTTGGATCTCAAAAAAATTGCTAAATAAAACATCAATCTAATACAGTCGGCTAAAAATAAGGATCTTCACGCTTAACTCTCATCTTATACACAGTTTTATCCACAGATATTTGGAATAAGCTAAATAACTAAAATTAATCATATTTGTTGTAATCTCGCACTAGTTAAGTGGTGAACCGAACCAAGCCTTATAACTTGGGCTGGGGCTTTGTTGGTCTTGTGTGCCAACAGCCTATTGACTTAGCATTCACTGCACTCGTAATACAGGCTTGGACAATTGATTGGCTTGGTTTTTTTATTCATGGCAGTGACAGTTGATATGCCTTTACCTATGACTTAAGTTGTGTGATGGCTGCTTGGTTTTGTGGGCCACACATAAGTGCTTGATGTGATAGTGCAGACTAGCTATAGAATATAAAAAAAGTATGAATGGAGATATTCCAATGGCGTTTAAAAATCTGACCCCGCATGAAGTTCGTGTTTTAGCTACTTTGTTTGAAAAGGCTCAAACAGTACCTGACAGCTATCCCCTCACCTTAAACTCTTTGATTTTGGGCTGCAATCAAAAAACCAGCCGTGAGCCTGTAATGGAGCTCACACAAGACGATGTATTAGCCGCCTTAGAAAGTCTTAAAAAGGTAAGTTGTGTATTTGAACTCAACACCAGTAGAGTGGCTAAATATGAACATAATTTAATGCGTGCACTCAATGTAACGCATCCACAGGCTGTAATTTTGGGTTTGTTAATGCTAAGGGGGCCACAAACTCCAGCAGAACTCAGAATGAACGGTGACAGGTGGTATAAATTTGTCGATAGTGCAGCAGCTGAAGCAGTGTTATTGGAGTTGCAAGAGCGAGGTGATGACGGTGGTTTAGCCACTGTACAAAAATTGCCTAAAGCACCAGGTTCTAGGGAGCATAGATGGGTGCACTTATTAGCAGGGCCTGTTGATGTAGATGCTGTTGTATTAACGACTAGTGCTCATCATACTGACACCAGTGATGGTTTACAAAGAATCACACGACTTGAAAATACCGTAGCCGTTTTAAAAGCTGAAAATGCTGAGTTAAAGCAAGCAATGCAGCAAATATGTGAACAGTTGGGCATTGAGTTGCAGCTAAGCAATAAGGAATAAGCAAGTTAAAGCTGAGGATTGAATAGGCTAGCTCTTAGTGACTAGGTAAAGAGCTAGTACAGATTTTGATCATAAAGTTGCGGTCTTAAAGCGATTGAGTGGGAGCTGTTGTTTTTGCAGTGGCTTTAAGTTTGGATTTTTTTTGATGTTCGTCTAGGGCGATGAGTGCCAAAGGCGGCACATCTTCTCTCGCAACTAAGGCTTTGTTTTGAAAGCACATTTGAAAATACAATTCGCCTACTACTGCACATCTTAATGGTACAACTCCATCGACAATTGTTTTTTCATTTTGCTGAAGGCTTGCCTGAAAAGCGGCTTGTACATCTGCCTGGCTAAAAAAATCAAGTTGAGACATATGAGCTCCTAGGGTAATTATAAAAGTAGAAAAAATGATTGTTTTTGGTAGCAATCTGCTACCCAAAAAATGTACGTCTTTAATCTTTTAAAAAATAAATTAATAATTTATTTTAATCTAAACAAATTTCCCAAAAAGATTTTTTAGAAAATTTGATTTGTTTTAAGTATTTGATTTTTTTGAATAAAAAATAAAACCAAAGGTAATGCTTTTTTCAATTGTAAAAAAATAAAAATAATTCCTACGTAAAAACCCTAGAAAAAGCCTTAACACACTTATAGCTATTTATAGGATTTTACTAACTTATTGATAATCATAAAAATATAAAATATATGAGCGATTTTATATTGATTAAATAATTCCCAAAAATGATTTTGTAAACTCAAAAAAAATGGCCTTGTCACTTATGTGACAAAACCATTAATGAAAGGAAGCTCTGAGAAAAGCTAGGGCCTGCAGAGATTGTTTTTATTGGAATTCAAAAAACCTTAGGCCAACATCTGTCAAATTGTGCGTTCGAATGATTGAATGCTTATATATGTTTGAGTTTTGCAATTGGCTTGTTAGGCTACCAAGGCTAAAGCGGCAAAATCGCCCACTTTTTCGCCTAAACCCGCCGGTACAATTTCTACAGTGTTGGTGAGAGAGGGCAGACGACTCAGTGCATGACGGCGTAAAGGTTCTAACAAAATATCTTGGTTATGCCAAAATACACTGCCGCCCACGCTAATTTTAGAAATATCGCCGATCGCAATTAAATTAAACATCATTCGACCCATAATCTCACAGAGCTCTTCTATAATGATTTGGGCTTGATTTTGACCCGCTCGGTAGGCATTAAATAATGCAGCCGCTTCTTGGTAGCCTAAATGACCAAAACGCCTAGGTATAGCGTTACCTGCTACTAAGGCTTCCACATCACCAATCGACCCACATCCACACAAGGCATCGTTATTACTGCTAGCAAAGCTATGGCCTGCATGACCTGCATTACCATTTTTTCCTTGCAAAACCACCCCGTCAATACAAAGTCCAGCGCCAATGCCAGTGCTCCAAGTCACATAGGCACAGTTGTCTAAACCTTTGCCATTGGTATCTTGTAAAGCACCCCAGCGACGCTCAGCTTCTAATGCACCAACCCCATCATTGGCCACTCTGACACTTTGAAATGCCGCCCTTAGGGGGGCTTCTAAAATCGCACTTGGCCAATCATTAGGCAATCCGCGAGCTTTACCAGCCAAACCACCACAGATATTGGGGGCCGCTAATTCAATGCCTTGTGGGGTTTTAATAAATGGCCCACAAGATGAAACTCCCACTTTTTGCACGCTTTGTCGGTCAACTCCCGCCAATTCACAACTTTGTGCCACCATACGAACAATTTGTTGGCCAAGCGCGTCTTGCGGACCAGAAGTCGCCGTAGGCTCAACGACTTTTCCTAAAATGCCGTTAGAAGTGGCAATAGCAATAGCTACTTTGGTACCACCTACATCAACACAAGCACAAGGAGCTGCACCAGGGCTTAGACGTTGTGGGGCGAGCTCAAGAAAAGAAGTAGTAGAGGTCATAATAAAACAGCATAGGTCAAAAAAACAAGCTGAATAAAATTCAGCTTGAGAAATAAAAGGACTTGCATAAAAACAACTCAATTATTGGTATTGAAAGTGTGATTATGCCTAAATTAGCAAAAGAATGGGGGCTTAGTATTACCCTCATCATAATAGCTAATTGCAGTTTCTAATGCTAACCTTAAACCAAAGACCAGAGTGACCAACGAGTTACCAAATAAGACTTCTAAAAAACCAGTAAGTTTGATTTGCGTGCTTATTTGATTTGACTATTGGCCCATCGGACGATATCGCTAGCGCCCATTGCACCCGATTGCCTAGCTACTTCTTTGCCGTTTTGAAATAACACCATAGTAGGTATGCTTCGAATACCAAATTGTCCAGAAATAGCTTGCGCCTCTTCCGTATTGAGTTTAGCGAGTTGAACTTTGCCTCTCAGTTGTGTCGCAGCTTGTTCAAAGGCGGGTGCCATTTGACGGCAAGGACCACACCATGGTGCCCAAAAATCGACTACTACCGGTAGGTCAGATTTTTGTGTATGTTTGGCAAAGTTAGCTGCATTTAAAGCAATAGACTGACCTGGTAATAGGTTTTGGGAACATTGACCACATTCAACTTGTTTGTTTAAATCGTCGTTGGCAATCCGGTTAATGGTGTTGCAATGCGGGCAAACTACATGAGATTTTGGAGTTTTTGTGGCAGTGTGAGAGGTGTTTGTCATATGTTGGAAACCATAAAAAATAAATAACTATGACAGAAATAAGGGCTCAATTTTAAATATCAAGATATTAGTTTGTACTTATATTTGAATTGCTCAAATGAGTTTGGCAATGATGGCCGCAATCACACTCAATAAAACAGTGCTTCCTATGGGTAGAAAAAACTCTTTTCCAAAAATGGAAAAACGAAAATCACCAGGCAGGCGACCTATACCAAATTTGCCTAAAAAAGGGGGTAATTTGTTGATTAACAATAGTGCAAGACCAATTACCAATAACCAACGAGTCATAAAAGCTCCATAATTAGGCTAGCACAGAAGTTCCAGTGCTTACGAAGTGATTCGTAATGAAGGAGGCTAGATATGCTTTAAAGTGTATGCGATTTATCACCTTGCATAAATCCGCATGCATCCCAAGCCTGATCCACATATAGGCCCATGACTTTAAAAAGCTCGCCCATTTCATGCTCTTGTAAAAGTTTGAGACTGGCATTTTGTTCTTGAATGCTAGCTTGGCTTAAATAATCGGTAATATCACAATTGAGTAAAAAGCGACCTTGATTGCAATAACCTAACGTACCTAATTCTTTGGGGGGATTCATTTCATCGCCCGCATTTTGCCACGCCATTGCCATAGCCGTAAAATCGACATGGGCAGTTATATCTTTGAGTCCAGGGTCTATTAATGGGTTCATATCGACTTGATGCGCCCTATGGCACACCACAGTACCCATTTGCCTTTGTGCATGGTAATACTCAGACTCTGGGAAGCCATAATCAATAAAAAATGCCGCACCTTTTTGTAAGTGATGGGCCAGAGTACGAATAAAAGCAATACCTTGTTGGGGCAGCTCGGTTAAGTAGTCATGTTTGCCACTTATATCGATGGGTGGGCGTAAATCTGTTAAAACGTCAGCAAAATTGAGTTCATCTTTATAAATAGTAACGCCACGCTCAAACCATTGGTTTTCGATGCGCTGTAATAACTTCACCGGCATAGCGTCAAGCACCTCGTTGCCCACCACCACACCTTCCATACGCTCGGGTAAAGACTGATGCCAAGTCACTCTAGAGCTATATTTTTCAAGGGTTTTTGCCTGCCTTGATTGTAAATCGGCCGATAATTCAATAATATGATAATGAACATTAGGCTCGAGTTGACCTAATAATTGTTTGGCTAAAGCACCCGAGCCAGCACCAAACTCCCAAACCTCTGTCGTGTGAGTTTGAGACAAGGCTTGATTCACCTGTTTTGCCAAACATTGGCCAAACAAAGGGGATAATTCGGGCGAGGTGACAAAATCGCTACCACTACTGGGCATTAATCCAAATTTGGTACTTCCACTGCTGTAATAACCCAGACCAGGATAATAAAGTGCCATTTCCATATAACGGTCAAAACCCATCCAGCCACCAAGTTTTTCAATTTCCTGCATGATGATGGACATGAGTGGATTGTTTTGATGATCAGGTGCGGGAACTAAGACGGAAGGTGTGGAAAGGAGCGACATAGAGTGAGTGTGAAACAGGAAATCAAAAAATAGAAAATTAGCGAAAAATTAACGAAATAATTGGAAACGAAAAAATTTCTGTGTCATTAAATCAATTAGTTTTTGTAAGGGAAACTATGACGGTAAGCAAGCTCCAAATCGTTTTGAAGAAGGACATTAGTAGAACCTAATTGGGTGAATTTTTTACCCATTTAAATGATGGTGGTCTTTAAAAACAAACAGATGAAAACAACAAAGTAATTCACCTTCAGTCTTGTTAGGGCTTATTAAAAGCATTGTGATGTAGGCTCCTTAATATACGCCAATTTAATTTTATTTATAGGTATTATTTAACAATTATATGAATCAATTACCAGTGCATTTAAAAAAGCGGGTTCTAGTTACAGGTGGGGCGCACCGATTAGGTGCGGAAATCTGTCAGCAGTTTGCCAATAAAGGTTGGGAAATAATATTGCATTACCAACACTCTAAACAAGCTGCCTTGCAATTATGTGACAAACTTCAACTGCAGGGTATAAAAGCTTCGCCAATTATGGCAGATTTATCTTGCTTAAAAAGTAGGCAAGAAATGGTGGATCAAATTCAACAACAATGGGGATTTATTCATGCAGTCATTAATAATGCCTCTATGTTTTCACCCGATCAAGGTACCGATTACATTGAGGAAATGGCCCTGCAACAACTTAAAGTTAATTTATTAGCGCCTATGGACTTGGCGAAGGCCTTGGCTACCCAATTAGCGCCACCCAAGGGGCAAGATGCTTGTGTCGTGCATATTCTGGATCAAAAAGTCATGAACTTAAATCCTGATTATTTCAGCTATACCGTCAGTAAATTAGCCTTAGAGCGTTGTGTGCAACTTCAAGCCCAAGCATTAGCCCCTCAAGTAAGAGTGTGTGGGCTAGCGCCAGGTTTGATGTATTTGAGTGGCGATCAAAGCCAAGCTAATTTTGATAAGGCCAGTAGTGCTAACTTATTAAAAAAACCGATTAATCCTGTAGATGTGGCTATAACTGCAGAGTTTTTAGCCAGTAACCCCTCTATTACTGGCACCACACTAGCCGTTGATAATGGGCAACATTTAGTGCCAAGTGCCAGAGATATTATGTTTGTGGTAGATGATTTATTAAAGGACAACACCAAATGAATTTAGACTTAGTCTTTTTACAATCACATAGACGCTTATTTTTGCGCAATATTGAAGTTTTTATGAATATTGGTGCGCATGATTTCGAAAAAAATGCACCTCAAAGAGTCATTATTAATGTGGATTTATATGTGCCAATGGCCTTATCCACCCCAAGTCATGACCAACTCAATGAAGTGGTTGATTACGACTTTGTGCGTCGCATTATTGCCACTAAAATAGGTCAAGAACATATCCAATTGCAAGAGACGCTATGTGATACTTTAGCCGCCGAATTTTTAGCTCATCCAGAGGTGGTTTTGGTGCGAGTTAGTACCGAAAAACCCGATGTTTACCCAGATTGTGAAGCAGTAGGTGTAGAGGTAATTCAATCAAAGCCAAAGGCAGTTTAAAGTGACACTACCCCGCTTTAGCAAGCATGGACCCCTATTTAGGTGCTGTATTAACAGCTACCCCAAACGTTTACCCATTTTTTTATGACACAAACCACAGGCTCCCAAGTTTTATCTATTAAAGGTCTGCGTTTTCAGGCCAATTTAGGCATCTTAAAACACGAAACCATCACTCCGCAACCCATCCAAGTAGATGCCGAGCTCAATATGGGTGAACAACCCTTGCAGCCCGAAGATGCTGACATTACGGCGGTACTCGACTATCGCAAAGTCCGCGACATTATTATTGCCGACTGTACCGAGCGTCATATTAATTTATTGGAAAGTATGATTGGCAAACTCTGCCTACGCCTTATGGCTATTCCTGGTGTTAAAGGGGTAAGAGTCAAAATTGCTAAATTAGAAATTTTCGAAGACTGCGAAGTAGCGATTACGCATCAAGCGGGAGAGTGGTAAGTCCAATACCGAATTGGGTCAAGGGCAAAATAGTAATAAGTGCAAACGTTGTTTTGCCTTGATTGTCTTGACCTAATTGGTTTAACAACTATCAATTTCAAGTAAAATCTAAGTATGAATTCATCTTGGATAGACCCCACCCCCCTAACCGATGCCGCATTGGCCACTGAAACTCCTGAATCCGATTCGCTTGATCAGGAAAAGAAGAAGCTTGCTCGTGAGCAACGCGAAAACTTAAAACTTGAAAAACGCCTGTGTCGTCAGGTCGGTCAAGCCATTGTCGATTACAACATGATTGAAGAGGGTGACCGAGTCATGGTATGTTTGTCGGGCGGTAAAGACAGCTACGGCATGCTTGATATTTTGCTTAAATTACAAGCACGTGCCCCTATTAACTTCGAAATAATTGCAGTTAATTTAGACCAAAAACAACCTGGTTTTCCCGATCATATCTTGCCCGAATACCTCACTAAATTAGGGGTTAAGTTTCACATCGAAACTCAAGACACCTATAGTATTGTGAAACGTGTTATTCCAGAAGGCAAAACCCTTTGCAGTTTATGTAGCCGTTTGCGTAGGGGTATTTTGTATCGTGTTGCCGATGAAATTGGTGCGACCAAAATTGCTTTGGGCCACCACCGCGATGATATTTTGCACACCTTTTTCTTGAATTTATTTTTTGCTGGCAAGTTAAAAGCCATGCCACCTAAATTGGTCAGCTCCGATGGTAACCATGTGGTGATTCGTCCTCTGGCCAACGTGGCCGAAAAAGATTTAATCCGCTGGGCCGAAATCAAAGAGTTTCCGATTATTCCTTGTTCATTATGCGGTAGTCAAGAAAACTTACAGCGTAAACAAGTTTCTAATATGTTGTCCGAGTGGGAGAAAAAATGGCCGGGTCGCCGCGAAAACATGTTCACGGCTATGCAAAATGTGGTTCCATCTCATTTACTTGATTCTGCTCAATTTGATTTTAAAGCGGTTTGTGCCACTGGCAAAGAAGAGCCTGAAGGCGATATTGGTTTTGATACACCCGAATTACCAGTTTTAAAACCTGCTTCTAATGTGATTCAAATTGTCTAATCAAGCACAGTTACCCCTTACTCATATATTGGCCTTGCGTCATGGCGAAACCGATTGGAATGTGGCCAAACGAATGCAAGGTCATCTTGATATTCCACTCAATCAAAATGGCCTAGCCCAAGCCGATGTTTTGGCTAAAGCCTTGGCTCAAGAGCCTATTAGCGCAATTTATTCTAGTGATTTGTCAAGAGCTGCTGTTACTGCCATGCCTTTAGCTCGATTAAAAGATTTACCGGTACACAAAACGGCCCAATTAAGAGAGCGTCATTTTGGGGTGTTTCAAGGTAAAACCTATTCAGAAATAGAAGGCCTCCTACCCCAAGCTTTTGGTTTATGGCGTGACCGAGACCCCGATTTTTCAGCTCAAGATGGCGAGTCCTTGCGCCAATTACAAAACCGAATTCAAGCCTTTATGCAAGAAATTGCTCAGCGCCATGCAGGTCAAACGGTTGCCATTTTTAGTCATGGCGGTGTAATGGATATTATTTACCGTATTGCCAACAAGGTAGAGTTGCATTTACCCAGGTCATGGATGATTCCTAATGCAGTCATCAACCGCATTACTTGGGATGGCCAAGAGTTTAAAATGTTAGCCTGGGGTGAGGCTTTGAATTTAGATTCACATGAGGTTTAATCAAGCCTAGCCCCTATCAAATAGAGAATAGAGGGCTAGCTTGTATCAACCACCTTGTAGCTTACTTCAGTGCCTCAAGCAACTTGCCATGAATCCCACCAAAGCCACCATTACTCATACATAAAATATGATCACCGGCTTTGGCACTTGCTGTTACTGCATTAATTAAACCATCTAATTGGCTATGAGTTTGGGCATTGGCACCCAAGCTAGCCAAAGGCAAGGCAGGATCCCAATCAAGGCCAGCGCTATGACAAAAGACTAAATCGGCATCTTTTAATGAGTCGGCCAATAAGTCTTTCATGGCACCCAATTTCATGGTGTTAGAGCGAGGCTCAAATACCGCCAAAATTCTGGAGTTAGGACCAACACTTCGACGAAGTCCATCTAGGGTAGTGGCTATGGCACTAGGGTGGTGGGCAAAGTCATCATAAACTGTGATGTTTTTACCGGCCACTACTCCTCTTACTTCCATGCGCCTTCGTACATTTTGGAAGTCAGTAAGCGATTTGGCAGCATCTGCTGCATTCACACCCACTTGTTGAGCTGCAGCAATGGCGGCTAAGGCATTCATTTGATTATGCAAACCTTGCAAGTTCCAGCTCACATGGCCGACGACCTGACCCAAATGTAAAACATCAAAATCATCTGGTGCACCTTGTGCCTGCCATTGTCCGTTTTGACCAAAACCAATGGCTTGACCAAACGACCCTAAGGCTAAAACTCTGTGCAGACTTTCTTGCTCGGCATTAAATACCACCTGACCAGTACGAGGTACGGTTCTTAATAAATGATGGAATTGACGCTCGATGGCCGCTAAATTATCAAAAATATCGGCATGATCGAATTCAAGATTGTTAAGAATGGCAGTTTTGGGGCGGTAATGAACAAATTTACTGCGTTTATCAAAAAAAGCGGTGTCGTATTCATCGGCTTCAATCACAAAGCATGAGCCCTTGCCTAAACGAGCAGAAACGCCAAAATTAAGCGGCACACCACCCACTAAAAAACCAGGTTGTAGGCCATTGGCTTCTAAAATCCAGGTCAGCATAGAAGTGGTAGTTGTTTTGCCATGAGTGCCTGCTACCGCCATTACATGACGAGCACCAGCTTTTACTTGGCCATATGCGCTACTTGGTTGCAAGATATTTTCTAGCAGCCACTGAGGGCCACTAATATAAGGAGCGCCGGCATCTAAAATAGCCTCCATTAATGGAAACTTTGGCGAACCATTGGGCAATTGTGCCCGACTCACCACATTACCAATCACAAAAACATCGGGCTTTAAATCTAATTGGTTCGCATCATAGCCCTCCATTAAATGAATGCCTAAAGCTTGTAGTTGATCACTCATTGGCGGGTACACACCACTGTCACAACCACTCACCTTATGACCAGCCTCTGCTGCCAAAGCAGCCAAACCGCCCATAAAAGTGCCACAAATACCTAATATATGAATATGCATAAAGTTATTTTACCCACAAACAGCTTCAATAAAAACTGCTATGCTAATCGCCTATGAGTTCAAATATTAAATATGACATTGCCAACCGAGCTGCCGCATTAATTGTGGATGAGGGTATGGAATATGGCCCTGCAAAAAAACAAGCGGTGCAAGAATTAGGCTTGCCACATCGCTCTGAATTACCCGACCACGATTTAATGTTGGCCGCAGTGCGTGAGCATATTGCCATTTTTTGTCCCGAAAGCCAAGCTCAAGAATTACAAATATTACGTGAAATGGCCCTCGTGTGGATGAGGCGTTTGGCGCAGTTTAGACCTCATATTAGTGGCGCTATTTGGAATGGAACTGCCACACAATACAGTGATATTCATCTTAATTTATATTGTGACGATCCTAAGTTGGCTCAGTTTCAAGTGCTGGATTTGGGGTCACGGTTCGAAGAAAGTAGTAATTACGATAGTATGGGGCGAGAAGTACCTTGTTTGATACTTCCCTTACATAGCCCACAACTGAATATAAGAGTCATGTTAATACTCACTTTTTTAGATTTTGATGAATTAAAAGGGGCACTTAAAAAAGACAGTCATCATGAACCCATTAGGGGAGATTTGAAAGCCTTAGAATTTAAAATGCAACAGAAATAAAGCATTTTGAGTATATTGGTAAGTTTCTCAATTCATTTTTTTAAAAATGATTCAATTTTATTTTTATTCACTTTATGATAATTCATCAAAAGCCTCAAAAAAGTAAAAGGCAACTTATTCTTGCTGTGACTGCTGGGGCCGTGGGTTTGGCGGGAGGTATTGCTTGGCGGGTATACTCTCAAACTAGTCACAGCTCCAGTGTTAACCCTAATCACCCAGCTTTTACTGATCCGGCTTGGCAACAAATGATTGCAACTCCCGATCAAAAAACACTGCAATTAAAAAATTTTGCAGGTCAAAAATTAGTGATTAATTTTTGGGCAACTTGGTGTCCACCTTGTGTTGAAGAGCTACCTTTGTTAGAAAAATTCTATCAAGAGCAAAAACAAAATAACTGGATGGTAGTGGGTCTTGCCATTGATAAATTGGCTTCAGTGCAACAATTTTTGAAGCTAAATGCAATTAGTTTTCCTATTGGAGTAGGTAATATTGAGCTCATGACACTTTCCCAAAATTGGGGTAATTTAAGTGGCTCTTTACCTTTTTCAATTGTAATTGATAGCAATGGAGTGGTGGTTCAGCGCAGAATTGGTAAAGTAAAAGAATCAGATTTGGAGGCTTGGAAAGCCATAATATAAAGTTACCTTGCATCAATAGAATTCACTTTGTTCAAGTAAAATTTTAGCAAAAAGCGCTTTTTTATGATAAATTCCCCGACTCAGCTTAAAAAAATAAACAAGCAAACGATTTTATTTTTCTTGCAAATAACAGAAATTTATTGAAAATAGAATCAATTTAACGAATGTTGAGCTCATTTTTACAATTATTGTGTTTTTGAGCTTAAAGTAGCAACCTCATCCAAGGAGAAATCATGGACCTCAGAAAACTCAAGACTCTAATCGATTTAGTGTCTGACTCCAATGTCACTGAATTAGAAATCACAGAAGCTGAAGGCACTGTTCGTATTGTAAAAGGCTCTAACATTGTACACACCACAGCTGCACCCAGCCAAATGGTTTACACCGCACAAAATCCGGTTGCAGTTTCTGCTCCTGCGCCAGCTCCTAGCCCAGCCAGTGTTGCAGCAGCAGTTGAAGAGTTATCGGGTCACCAAGTAAAGTCTCCAATGGTAGGTACTTTTTACCGTGCTTCTAGCCCTGGTGCAAAACCATTTGTTGAAGTGGGCGACACCATCAAACAAGGCGACACAGTGTGTATTGTAGAAGCAATGAAGATTTTGAATGAAATCGAAGCCGATAAATCTGGTGTTGTGACTAAAGTATTGGTTCAAGACGGTCAAGCCGTTGAATACGGACAACCCTTAGTTGTCATTGAATAAGGCAGCAAGCCATGTTCAAAAAAATTCTTGTTGCTAATCGCGGAGAAATTGCACTGCGCATACAACGTGCATGCCGTGAATTAGGTATAAAGGCCGTAATGGTCTATTCCGAAGCGGACCGAGATGCCAAATACGTTAAATTAGCGGATGAAGCAGTTTGTATTGGCCCAGCTGCTTCTGGTTTAAGTTACCTTAATATGCCAGCTTTAATTGCGGCGGCCGAAGTAACTGACTCAGAAGCTATTCATCCTGGTTATGGTTTTTTAAGTGAAAATGCTAATTTTGCCGACCGAGTCGAGCAAAGTGGTTTCCAATTTATTGGTCCTACCGGTGACTCTATTCGCTTAATGGGCGATAAAGTTTCTGCTAAACAAGCCATGATTAAAGCGGGAGTACCTTGCGTACCAGGTTCAGACGGTGAATTACCAGAAGATCCAGCTGCTATTAAACGCATCGCAAAAACCATTGGTTATCCAGTCATTATTAAAGCTGCGGGTGGTGGTGGTGGACGTGGTATGCGCGTAGTACACACCGAAGCGGCTTTAATCAATGCAGTTCAAATGACGAAAGCTGAGGCTGGTGCTGCGTTTAACAATCCTGCGGTTTACATGGAGAAATTCCTGCAAAACCCACGCCACATTGAAATCCAAATCATTGCAGATAAATACAAAAATGCAATTTATCTGGGTGAGCGTGATTGTTCTATGCAACGCCGTCATCAAAAAATCATTGAAGAGGCTCCTGCCCCAGGCATTCCACGCAAATTCATCGAGCGTATTGGTGAGCGTTGTGCAGCAGCTTGTAAAAAAATTGGTTATCGTGGTGCTGGTACTTTCGAGTTCCTTTATGAAAACGGCGAGTTTTACTTTATTGAAATGAACACCCGCGTTGCAATTAAGCTTGCGTTTCAATCGTCGGGTGACCCGATTATTCCTGGTGGTGCAGCGGAGGTGGTTGTCTACAAGACT
>JALQUL010000298.1 GCA_023260735.1 Limnohabitans sp.
GCATACTACAGCTGTAATGGGTCTGTGAAAGCCAAAGCACTTTATTCAACCAATCTTAGTCTAGGCATGGTCCAACGTAAAAATTTTTTGCTAGATTGCTTATCCTTTAATTATTACTGTGGGATAAAAAGGTTCTTGAAAGACAGTTTTTAACAATATCAATAATAATGAAATTTATCACATATAAGCGTTTAATATAATTATTATATTGTTGTAAATGGGTAAACTATCAAAATCAAATTTTTGCTTTTCACCCACTTACCATGTTAAAAATTTTTTCACTTGTTTTGTCATTAACTGGCTTCTTGGCCTGCCCCATCGCAATTGCCCAAACTGCTAATACTTTGACTAGTCCTACCCCTCCGCAAAGGGCAACGGGTTGGTGGAAAGTGACGGGCAGCTTAATTGAAGGTACGTCACATACATGTATATCACAAGCAAAAGACAATCTCATCAAGCATGAAACATGGCGTAATTTTGATAGCCAATGTGTTGTCAACTCCGAAAAAAAGCAAGTCAGAAAATATACCTTAACAGCGACTTGCCAAGAAGATGTTCAGTTTACCACCGTCTTTGAAGGTGATTTCCAAAAAAAATATACGGTTACAACCAAGCTTCAATTTTTATCCGATGACTCAGCAAAACCAGCCACCATGGTCTTAAAAGGCGAGTGGATTTCTGCTACTTGCCCGCCCGATGTTGCACCGGGTGTGCAAAAGCACAGCGATGGTAAAAAAACTAAAAGTGTTTATGAAGAGTTTGATGTAGCAAGCATTACTATAAAGGCTGATTCTGGCGATGCAAAGGCTCAGTACGATTTAGCGCTTTTGTATGCCTCTGGTGATGGCGTTGCAGAAAGCAAAGATAAAGCGGCTCACTATTTACAACTTGCCGCCAATCAAAATCTTAAGGAGGCTCAAATGGAGTTGTCTGCATTTTATTTGCAAGGCATAGGTGGTCTTCAACAAGATTATGAAATGGCTTTTAAGTGGGCCTTAAAAGCTGCTCAGCAGGGCCACCCTTATGCTTGTGTGGTCATGGCTAACTTTTATGAAAAAGGAATTGGTGTAGCTTCTAACGATGAGCAAGCATTTTATTGGGCCAATAAAATGGCCACAGCAGGAGATCTCAACTCTATAAATAATTTGGCAAGGTATTACGAAGAAGGTATTGGTGTTAAAAAAGATTTTAAAAAGGCTATTACTTTATACCTCAAAGTGGCCAAACAAAATGAAAGTAAACTTTTAGCTTTATTAGCAAAAGAACGAATCAATGATTTAAAAAAGCAGTTAAAAAATAGTTAATTTTGAGGTCTAGACAATTAAAGTATTCAGCACCTTTTTTAAAATAAAAACTGAATATGACAAAATCCTTATTTTTAGACTTTGAAGGGTATTGCATGCCGATACCGCCATCAAAGATCAATTGTTGACAAGAGTTTTTTGTGAGACGATTGAATGTGGCAAACCACATTTGATATTGTGGTAGAGATTCCAGTTGGCTGCCCACAGTTAATCGCAGGTGAGCCGGCTACTGGCATTACCCCTCTAGACATTGAAAAATTACAGGCTTGGTTATTGAGCTAACTAAGCTGACTAAAATTAAGCCTTGGTTGCCAACTATTCTATTTAAATCTAAAATCAATTTTTACTTTTTAAAGTGCGGTTTTATGTTGGCAGTTCAAACAATATCTTCAGCTTGGTTACTTATTTTAGTTTCGGGTTGCCTAGAAATTTTATTTTCTATTTGCCTTAAATATTCAGATGGCTTTAACAAACCTCTTTATTCAATAATTGCCATTGTTTCGGCAGCACTTAGTTTATGGCTCATGAGCTTATCTTTAAAACTCATTCCTATTGGCACAGCCTATGCGGTTTGGGCTGGTATTGGAGCTGCAGGCACTGCTATTGTGGGCTTGCTCATGTTTGGTGAGTCGGTCTCCATGCTAAGGCTTGTGGCCATTAGCATGGTCATAATTGGAATTGTGATGCTCCAATTATTTGCCTAATTTACCCCGCTTATTATCAGATGCAGCTTGTGCTCTTAATTTGTCCTTTTTGCTTGGCCTACGACCTTTTATACCTCCGTTGGGGTCAAGTATCACAGGTGCAATTGCCACCCTAGGTGTAAAGGCAAATTTTTCTTCTTTAAGGTGTAACTTTTCATCGACATCATCGGTCGTGTCATTAAGTTCTTCGCTTGGTTCAAAACCCGCTTCAAGTTCCAACTCAATTGCTACTTCGTTACGTTTTTGAATTAACTTCCAATGGGCAGTGTCTTGCGGTGTAACAAAGCTCAGCGCCAAACCAGTTAAACCTGCACGACCCGTTCTACCAATTCGGTGAACATAATCTGTGGCAGAACGGGGCAGGTCATAATTGACCACAACCGCAAGCTCTGCAATATCTAAACCCCTAGAGGCGACATCGGTGGCCACTACTACTTTTAAGCGTTTAGCTTTGAAGTCAGCTAACACCTGGCTTCGTTTGCCTTGGCTTAATTCACCATGAAAAGGTTCGGCATAAATACGCGCACGACGCAGTTTTTCTGCTACTACTTCGGCGCGGTGTTTGCTTGCGACAAAAACAAGCACACCTTGCCAGTGATTCATTTCAATTAAATGGCGTAGCAATTGTGTACGATGCTTAAGGTCAACCATAAACGCTTTTTGCGAAATAGCCGCCTGCGAGGCTGCCACTGGGCTTACTTGTATAGAGGCAGGATTTTTTAGTAAAAAATCTGCTAACTCATTCACATCGTCAGGGAATGTGGCAGATAGCAAAAGGTTTTGACGCTTTTTAGGTAATAAATAAAAAATTTCATTGAGCTCTTGGGTAAAGCCCATGTCCAATAAACGGTCTGCTTCATCAAGTACCAAGTGTTGTACTTGATCAATTTTTAAAGCGTTATGCTCGATTAAATCTAATAATCGACCAGGTGTAGCCACCACAATATCGGCTCCACCTCTTAAGTGCATCATTTGGGGATTAATAGAAACACCACCATAAACGGTTGCTAACTTAATTGAGGTTTGCATGTTTTTACACAAGCTTTGAATGGTTTCGCCAATTTGAGCGCAAAGGTCTCGGGTGGGTGCTAATATAAGTGTTTTAACAACACGTCCGCCAGCCTCCGCTATGCCAAAGTTGTTAAGTTGATTTTTGTTTAAAATTAATTTTTGCACCAAAGGCAAAACATAGGCAGCTGTTTTACCAGAACCAGTAGGCGCTTGGGCTAATAAGTCACGGCCTTTTAATACCAACGGAATGGCTTGGGCTTGAATGGGAGTGGCAGTTTGGTAGTTTTTTTGTTGGATTGCCGTTAAAATTTGTGGGTCTAGGCCAAGCTCAAGAAAAGAGTGCAATGTCATTGAATAAGAAACCAATCCGAATGTAAGAAATGCTGTTAGGGGTAAATTAGTGCACAGTTTACGACGACTTGCTCACAATCAAGGCAAAATCGAGTAAATTCGCTGTGATTTTGTGGATAATTGAACTTAAACAACGCATAACATGGATAATCTAGCCTTATATTGCTTGCTTACAGCGAAGGCTTTCGCTGTAAATCAAAAATAAAGGCCTTAGCCTGTTTTGTGATGCAACTATTCACCCAAGCTAAAAATCAAAAAACACCAACGCTTTTGGTCTCTAGGTATGTAGCTTGTAGGCTTGGCTTATTAAGCTGTCCCTTTATGGGCTTTATTGCACCCCTTTTAAGCCCTCTTTATGGTAATAAGTTAAGAGTGGTACAAAAAGAGTCCTTGTTTCCAACTTTCTTTATAAAGAGCTCCTACCTTTATAAATTTCTCCAATAACTAAAATTGAGTAAAACTGTGAAAAAAACTTATCCCCTAATAGTCGCTGGCAAAAATGTCGATCGAATTGTAGATTCCATCAAGCATGATTTGGGTAAGCATATTAAACGTGAACGTCAGCAAGGCTTGCCATTAGGCGTAGATTTTTGGGATTTTGAATGTTTAGTGGGTGTAACCCAAGAAACTGCACAAGATGTACATTTTGGTGCATTAAAAGCTAAAATTGATGAAATCGCTGCCAGTGGTGCACCCACTGTGTTTATGCAAATTACTACTAAGCGTGGTATTCGCAACTTTACGCCCCGTCAAAATTAAGGAGTCTTCGGTTTATGGCACAACTTCAATGGTCTGAAAATTTGGTATTAGGTATGCCGCAAGTCGATCAAACTCATCAAGAGTTTGTTGCACTTTTAGCCACTGTTGCAAGCGCAACTGAAGCTCAATTAAGAACCCTTTATTTAGAATTGCTTGCCCATACCAAAGTGCATTTTGGTATGGAAGATCAATGGATGCAAGCCACCGAGTTCGCCAGTTTTCATTGCCATTCTATGCAGCACACCATGGTGCTTGATGTGATGCAACAAGCCCTTGACCGCTATGATGAGGGTGACCTAGAAGTCTTAAGAGTTGTGGCACATGAGTTGGGCTTGTGGTTCGAACATCACGCTGACGCAATGGATGCAGCCTTGGTAGGCCATTTACAAAAAATTGGCTTCGATGCCACGACTGGCAGGATTAACAACCCAGAAGCTTTGGCAAGAGCTTCTAAGGCCGCTTGCGGTGAGCCCGATCATGCGTGCGCAAGTGCATAAGAGGCAAGTAATGCCAAAACTCAAGCTCAAACATTTGCTTAATTTCTGATTTTTTTTATAATTTTAATCAGGGGTCTTTTAGGCCCCTTTTTTCATCCCACTTTTAATATTAGCTTAGTTCATTACATTCAATTGACTTCATCAAAGTCGTTTACTAAAGTCGAAAAAAACGCCTCTTTTGTCGCCAATGGTTAAGGCGGATAGTTGCGCCTATGGTAATCTGCATGTAAGAATACAGAAATGTTAGTTACAACAAGCTGGTATTGGGGGGTTATTTTGTTAAAGGTTTCAAGTGCGTAAACTCTTATTACCCGTTATTTCTTTATTAAGTGGTGTGGCCATGTTGGTGGTCGGCATGAGTCTTTTATTCTCCGCTATTGGTGTGAGAGCAGGTGACGCAAAATTCACCCCCATGATCACCGGTTTAATTAACTCTGCTTATTTTGCTGGATTTGTGTTGGGTACTTTTGCTTGTCCAATCATTATTAGGCGAGTTGGCCACATAAGGGCCTTTGCCGCTATGGCTTCCTTGCTTTCTACTTTGCCAATTTTGCATTTGTTGTGGCAAAACGCAGCTTACTGGGGGGTTCTTCGTTTAGTCACGGGTATATGTCTGGTTGGCCTATATATTGTGGTTGAAAGTTGGCTTAACGTAGTTGCCGACACTTCGATTAGGGGCAAGGTGTTTGCCGCGTACATGGCAATTAGCGGTATTGCTAGTGCCATTGGTCAATGGATGATTTTAGTGGGAGATAAAAAAAGTTTTTTACCCTTCGCCCTAGTTTCTATTTTATTTTCTTTTGCGTTATTGCCTCTCACGCTCACTCCAGTCGATGAGCCCGAAGCCGTAGAGTCGCCCGCATTTAGTTTTAAAGAGCTTTTTTATGTTTCACCAGTAGGAGTGGTAGCCGCTATTTTTTCAGGTTTATTAAACAGTGCTTTTTATAGTTTGGGCACAGTATTTGGCCACGGTGTGGGTTTTAGTGCCAGTGGTATTGCCACATTTATGGCCGCCACTATTTTAGGCGGTGCTGCTTTTCAGTGGCCAATTGGCCATTATTCTGACCGTCACGATAGGTGTTGGGTTTTGTTTTGGGTTTGTGCTTTTGGTGCAGCCTTAGCAGCATTAGGATTTTATTTTGCCCGCGAGCACGAAAATTATCTCATTTTTTTAGGGGTTGTTTTAGGCGGTCTTATGTTTGCGGTTTATGGGGTAGCGGTAGCCCATGTCAATGATTTAATTGATCCTGCTAAAACCTTGGAGGTGACTGGTGGTCTGTTACTTTTATACGGTGTAGGCGCCACTATTGGCCCCACCTTAGGCGGTACGGTAATGGAGTTTGCTGGCGAAGAAGGCTTAATGCTTTATTTTGCAATCTTCCTCGCTTTATTAGCAATATTAACTTGGTATTTTATTGCCACTCGCAGACCCGATCAAATCGCTAGTACAGGGCACAAAAATTATGTCCTTATGGAAGCTGGTAGTTCACAAGCGGCCTTGCACCTTGATCCTAGGGTACAAAAAGAGCCTAAACCTGCACCTATTCAATCGACTATTGCGAGCCTCATTGATTCAATCGGCTTTACCGATAAAAAACCTTAACAGCGGGTTTTAAAAATTTTCAAAAACTAAAATCATCTTATGGAAACAAAAAATTTTGACTTTATTGTAGTAGGAGCCGGTTCAGCGGGCTGTGTCTTAGCTGACAAACTAAGTGATGGGCCTAATGGAGGGTCTGTTTTGGTGCTAGAGGCGGGTGGTTCCGACCAGCAAGTTTGGATTAAAGTACCTATTGGTTACGGTAAAACTTTTTATGACGAAAAAGTCAATTGGAAGTTTATGGCTCAACCCGATAATGGTTTAAACCAGCGTCAAATTTATTTTCCGAGGGGTAAGGTGGTAGGTGGCTCTAGCTCTATTAACGCCATGGTTTGGGCCCGTGGTCTGCCTACTGACTATGATGATTGGGCAGCAATGGGAAATTCGGGTTGGTCTTGGGCCGATGTTAAACCCTTGTTTGAATCCATCGAGCACCGAGTCAATTCTAGTGGTCAAACTACCAGTCAAGATAAGGGCAAAGGCGCTTTATATGTAAGCGATGTAAAAGATCAATTACATCCTACTGAGCAAGTGTTTTTTGAAGGTGCAAAACAAGCGGGTTTGCCCTTTACAGATGACTTTAACGGTAACTCTCCAGAAGGGGTGGGCCGTTATCAAATCAATACCTACAAAGGTCGTCGATGGTCGGCTGCCGATGCGTTTTTACGGCCAGCTTTAAAACGTGGCAAGGCTCATTTGCAAACTAAAGCAATGGTCCAAAAAATTCTATTTGAAGGCAATACTGCTGTAGGGGTAGAATATTTACATAATGGCCAAATGGTTCAAGTAAAAGCCCGTCGTGCCGTGGTGTTGGCCAGTGGTGCTATTCAAAGCCCACAGCTCTTACAGGTCTCTGGTGTGGGGCCTGCGCCCTTGCTAAATGCCGTAGGTGTACCCGTGGTGCTCGATTCACCGCAAGTCGGTCAAAATATGCAAGACCACTTAGCCATGAGTTATTACTATAAATCCACACAGCCTACTTTAAATAATTTATTAAGTCCATGGTGGGGTAAATTATGGGTGGGTATGAAATATGTGTTCGGTCAAAAAGGTCCACTCTCGATTAGCGTGAATCAGTGTGGTGGATTTGTTAAATCAGCACCCGAGCAAGAGCGTCCCGATATGCAGTTGTATTGCAACCCAATTACTTACACTTTGTCTTCTTCGGGTAAATCAACCCATATTATTCCCGATAAATTTGCTGGCTTTATTTTGTGCTACCAACCTTGTCGCCCATTAAGCCGAGGTAAGGTTGAAATTACTAGCCCCAGTATGCAAGATGCGCCTGCTATTTCGCCTAATTATTTATCCCATCCAGAAGATCAGAAAGCAGCTATTCAAGGGGGGCGTTTAATTCAACAATTAGCCCAAACAGCTGCAATAAAAGGCTTAATTAAAGCCCCTATAGCCCCCGATTGTTTGCCCATGACAGACGAGCAATTATTAGAAGATTTCCGCCAACGTGCTAGCACTTGTTATCACCCAGTAGGTACATGTGTAATGGGTACTAATATTGCCAATTCAGTGGTGAGTCCGCAATTAAAAGTACATGGCCTAGAAGCTTTGTTTGTAGTTGACGCCTCGGTAATGCCTACAGTCACCTCTGGTAATACGCATGCCCCTACTACTTTAATTGCCCACATGGGTGCTAAAGCAATATTGAGTTTAGTTTAGTTCGTCACTTTATTAATTTAACTATTATTTTCAAAAAACATCATGAAACTTCAATCTATTAAAACCTTTATTGTTGGCAATCCTCCTCCTGCTTTTGGTGGACGTTATTTTGTATTTGTAAAACTCACCACTGCTTGCGGTATAGAGGGTGTTGGTGAAATTTACGCCGCTACTTTTGGTCCTAAAGTAATTGCTGCTATGGCTGAAGATATGTTTGGTCGTATCTTTGAAGGCAACGACCCTAAACAAATCGAAACCATGTGGCGAAAAGCCCATGGCGCTGGTTTTACTCTGCGACCAGATGTGTCGGTGCAAGGTGTATTCAGTGGTCTAGAAATGGCTTGTTGGGATATTGTGGGTAAAGCTCTTAACCAACCTGTTTACAATTTATTAGGTGGTTTGGTTAACCCAAGACTTCGCTCTTACACTTATTTATACCCTGGTGAAGGCGAAGATGATTCTTTTTATGATGATCCATATCGTTCTGCCGAGCGTGCAGTTGAATATGTAGAGCAAGGCTTTACTGCCCTTAAATTAGACCCTGTTGGCGGTTATTCAGTATTTGACCCACGCCAACCTACTCTTGAGCGCATGGAGTTAAGCGAAAAGTTTTGTCGCCTCATTCGTGAGGCAGTAGGTACTAAAGCCGATATTTTATTTGGCACCCACGGTCAGTTTACTATTTCAGGTGCTAAGCGTTTAGCGCAAAAATTAGAACCTTATTCTCCATTGTGGTTTGAAGAGCCAACCCCTCCAGAAATGCCAGAAGAAATGGCTAAAGTGGCTCATTACACCAGCATACCAGTAGCCACTGGCGAACGCTTGTGTTCTAAGTATGAATTTGCCAGGGTACTGCAAACCGGAGCGGCTTCTATTTTACAACCTAACTTGGGCCGAGTAGGCGGTATTTTAGAGGGGAAAAAAATTGCTGCTATGGCTGAAACCCATTACGCACAAATTGCTCCGCATTTGTATTGTGGCCCTATTGTGGCTGCCGCTAATATTCAATTGGGTGCATGTATTCCTAATTTCTTAATCTTAGAGAGTATTCAAAAGTTTGGTGGTTTCCATGCTGAGTTGCTTAAAAAGCCGTTGAAGTGGGAAGATGGTTATGTGATTCCTTCAAGCGAGCCTGGTTTGGGTGTAGAACTGAACGAAGAAGTGGCTTTGGCTCATCCTTATGAAGGTGACAAGCTTCACCTCGAAATGGCACAAACACCATTAGGTTACTTTTAAATCTTTGTATTCAATAGCTCTGTACATTGCTTAGTTTTTGTGCCTAGCTATTAATTATTTTTACTTATCTATTGCCGATTGGCTTTTTATATGAATGCATACTTAAATTACATCAACGGCGAGTGGTTGGGCAACGATCAAGCCAATCCATTTAGCGTTGAAAACCCAGTCAATAATCAAATTATTGCGACTGTTTCTGCCGCTAGTTTTGAGCAAGTAAAAGCAGCGTGTGATGGTGCTGCCCAAGCACAAAAATTGTGGCGTAAACGTACAGCTATTGACCGTGCTGAAATGTTGCGTAAAATGGCCGATAGCCTAGTCGCGCACAAAAATGCGATTGGTAAAGCTTTAGCTTTAGAGTCAGGCAAAAGCCTTGAAGACTCAGAAAATGAAGCCGTTTATGCAGCCGAAGTAACTCGTTATCACGCTGAATGGGCTAGGCGCATAGAGGGCGAAGTTATCCCTAGCGACTCACCCAACGAAAACTTGGTTTTGCACCGCGAACCTATGGGTGTGGTGGCTTGCTTAATTCCGTTTAATTATCCAGTTTATACATTGCTACGTAAAATTGCTCCGGCCTTAATTGCTGGCAATGCAGTGGTCGTGCGTCCTAGTAACCACACACCAAGTAGTGCTTTTGAAATTGCTAAAGCCATTGAAGCCGCAGGTATGCCTGCTGGTTTGGTCAATATTATGACCATGGATCATGATAAAGCACAGGCCATGTGTACCCATCCAAAAGTCACCATGCTCACCTTAACCGGTGGGGTAGGCGCAGGCCGTATGATGATGGAATATGCCAAGGTCAATATTGCCAAAACCTCTCTTGAATTGGGTGGAAAAACTCCTGCCATTATTACGCCTAGTGCAGACCTAGATAAAGCAGCTTCTGATATTGTGCGCTCTCGTACTACTCACTGTGGCCAATTGTGTACAGCGGTAGAAAGGGTTTATGCACACGAAAGTATTCATGATGCTTTATTGGTAAAAATCAAAGAAAAAATGCAAGCTAGGCAAGTGGGTGACCGTGCAAATCAAGCCGATTTAATGGGCCCTTTGGCCAGCCGTGCTGCACAACAAAAAACCCATGCTATGGTCGAAAAAGCCATCGCAGAAGGTGCAAAATTAGAGTGTGGTGGTGAACTCCCAAGTGGTGCTGGTAATTTTTATCCTGCTACCTTGTTAAGCGGTGTACAACAACATATGGAAATTGTACGTGAAGAAATTTTTGGCCCAGTATTGCCAGTTTTAAGTTACACTCAGCTCGAACAAGCGCTAGATTTAGCCAACGATCACCAGTTTGGTTTGGCGAGTGTTATTTACACAGAAGATTACCGTACGGTACAACTGTTTGCCAACGAAATAGAGGCAGGTGAGTTGTATATTAACCGTACGCCTGCTGACCCCTATCAGGGTTATCATGCAGGTTGGAAAAAATCGGGTTTAGGCGGCGATGATGGTAAACATGGTATGCTTGAGTTCACGCAAACCCGATTGGTCATCATGCCGTATTAATCGTTTTATGAGCGGACTGTATTTTTAAAATAAATTGGGCAAAGGTAAAGTTAACAAAAGAGAAATGGCCTGGCATACTTCAACAAAAAACGTTTTTTTATGGTTTTGTATTATTCAGGCCTTTTCTACACTCGAGCTTTATTGTTGGCGGCGCCTTTGCCCGGTTTTTCCATCTCTGCTAATAACCATTGTTTAAAAGTGTGCGCTGCTGAATGGGTCTCTAAGCCCTCTGGTGCAATTAAATAATACGCCTCTTTCATGGGCATACTAAAGGCCAGTGGTCTGATTAATTCGCCACTTTCCAATAAATCTTTAGCAATAGTGTCATGGGCTAATGCCACACCCAAACCTGCTTTAGCCCACTGCAAACTCACTGCCCAAGTGCTCACCCTATGCACCATTGGTATTTTTTTAGTTTTGGTAGATAAGTGAGGATAACTTTCTAGGTAATGCTCCCAGCTCTCTAAGGTGCCGGGTAAGTCTAATAATCTTTGCTCTAACAAATCATCAATGGTATTGATTTTTTGAGCCAAACTAGGCGAGCAAACTGGAAACAAGGTTTCATGAGTTAACCTTTTACCCACTCTAGAATCCCATTGACCTTGGCCGAATAAAATTTCAAGGGCCACTGTACTACTAGGTTTGTCTTGCGCCCAAATAGGCGTAGCTAAATTTAATTGTACCCAAGGGTTGGCTTCTAAAAATTTTTCTAATCTGGGCGTAAGCCAAAAAATTGTAAACGACAGATTCGATTGCAACTCTAGCACATGAGGTTGGTTACGCCCAGTTAATTCGCTTGTACCCTGTGCTAGCAGGCTAAAAGCAGCTTGCACTGTAGGTAAGTAGGCAAGGGCATCTTCGGTGAGCTCTAGGCCCCTTACACGCCTTAAAAACAGGGTTCTACCTAGGGCATGCTCAAGACTTTTAATTTGTTGACTTACCGCCGACTGCGTCATGTGTAATTCTTCGGCGGCAGTAGTAAAACTCAGACTCCGTGCAGACGCTTCAAAAGCTCTTAACCAATTAAGGGGCGGTAATCGTTTGGTTTTGGAAAAAGCATGGTTCATAATTGGTAATGCGTAACAAACAATATCAAAAGTAAGATAACGGTAAATTAAAGCGTTTAGGTCTTTGTTTGCGGTATTGTATGCATTAGTTAGCTATAAGTTTTACTAATTTAGCAACTACGGTTCTTTTAATTGTCAGCTAGGGTTATTTTTGCCACACTTCAGTACTTTTTAAAATAGTTGGTACCAATCAACTGCTGTTGCTTTCTTATTTAACGATTTAATTTTTGGAGTTTAGACATGCATTCACAATTCAAAATTGCTTTTATTGGCCTAGGTAATTTGGGCGAGCCATTATGTCATAACCTCACTAAAAATGGTTTTAATGTGACGGTTACTGACCTTAACAAAGAGAGTGCTAAACGTTTGGTAAGTGAAGGTGCTACTTGGGCTGACTCCGTAGCCGATGCATGCAAAGATGCAAACGTAGTCATTACCGCATTGCCGTCAGTTGCCGCTTCTCGTAAAGTAGTAGAGGGTGCTAATGGTGTGTTTGATAACCTTGCCTCTGGTGGCATCTGGATTGAAATGAGCACCACCGATTTGCACGACTTGCAACGCTTAAATGCAGCGGCTAATGCCAAAGGCATTCAAGTTCTTGAATGCCCTGTAACAGGTGGTGTGCATTTAGCAGAATCTGGCGAAATTACCGTCTTAGTAGGCGGTGATGAAGCTACCGCAAAACATGTTGCTCCAATTTTAGATTGTATGGGTGGACAAACTATTTACATGGGCAAAATGGGGAACGCCTCAGTGGTAAAAGTGGTAACCAATATGTTGGCCTTCATCCATTTGGTAGCTGCTGGCGAAGCCATGATGTTGCCAGCTGTTTATGGTGTTGACCCCGATGCAACTTACCGTGCGATTCGTGCTAGTTCAGGTAATAGTTTTGTTCACGAAACAGAATCTAAACTCATCTTAAGTGGTAGTTACAACGTAAAGTTTACTATGGACTTGGCTTGTAAAGATTTAGGTTTAGTGAACGATATTGCGAAAGAACTGAATGTGCCCCTAGAGTTGGGCAGTATGACACAACAAATCTTTAGACGCGCTCGTGGTTTGTTTGGTAGCGAAGCTCAATCGCCAGAAGTGGTCAAAATGTTAGAACAAGCTTGTGGCATTGACTTACGTGCCCCTGGTTACCCCACAGAGTTAGTTGCCGAATAATTCCAACTAGGTGTTGATCATGTCAAAAATTTCGATTCAAAATAATAGCCAAGGCTACCAATTATTTTTAGATGATGCTGGCACGCAGCGCCATTTGCCTGCCTTATGGATTAGAGCTCAAACTTTTGATCCCGAGCAACGCGATTTAGTGACCCGCCAACGTCTATTTAATCCCCATCAGTTGCCTACCAATTTATCATTACAAAGTGCCCAGTGGCAAGGTGATGATTTGTTATTGGGTTTTAGTGATGGCTACACTGGTATTTTTAAGGTGGCTGACTTGCTAGATAGGGTGAATTTAACAGAAGATATGCCTTCGCAAATTCCTTGGAAAGCAGATGTTAATCCGCCAAAATTTAGTTGGCCAGAAATTGTAAAAGATGAAAAAGTGTTTTTTCAAGCACTTGAAAAATTCATTCAATACGGTTTTTTAATCATGACCGATACTCCTACCAATCGTGATTCAATTGTGGATATTGCCAATCAATTTGGTTATATTCGCGATACTAACTTTGGTTCGTATTTTGAAGTGTATTCAAGGCCAGACTCTAACGATTTAGCTTATCGCCCAGTGGCTATTGGCCCTCACACCGACAATCCTTATCGTACCCCCACACCTGGCATTCAAATTTTGCAATGTTTGCAAAACGAAACCAGTGGTGGTGATTCTACTTTAGTTGATAGTTTGTCGGTGGCAGAAACTGTACGCAATCAAGACCCTGAAGGCTTTAAATTATTGTGTACAGTGCCAGTGCGTTTTGAATTCCAAGACCCGACTACTTTCTTAGTGAATATTTCTCCAATGATTGAAGTCGATGGTAATGGCAAAATGTTGGGTGTATTGTATAGCCCAAGGTTAGATGATATTGGTTTAATGTCCGAGCAAGATACCCAACGTTTCCATAAGGCTAGACAAGAAATGGGACGCCTATTTGACGACCCTGCTTATGAAATTCGTTTTCGTTTGTTAAGCGGAGAGGCCATGATGTTTGATAACAACCGGGTATTGCATGGTCGCACCGAGTTTAACCCGCAAGAAGGTCATAGGCAGTTGCAAGGTTGCTACATTGACCGTGATGCACCACGTAGTCATTACCGTGTGTTAGCGCGTAAACTAGCTGGAAAATAATTTTTTGATCGGTATGACCTTATACCAATAGGAGTAAAAAAATGGACAAAGTCGAATTTATCCAAATGAAAGATGGTACTTATGAAGAGTATCAGTTTTTACACAAATTAGAGGCTCAATATATTTTAGGTTTGCCTGAGCGCTTATTAAAAAGTGTTGAAAACTTAGGCGGTACTTTGCAAGGCTACCAAATTAGTCGCCTAGAACATTCTCTTCAAAGTGCTACTCGTGCAGAAGCCGATGGTGCCGACAAAGAAATGATTGTGGCAGCATTATTACACGATATTGGCGATGAATTAGCCCCACAAAATCATTCACAAATGGCCGCTAGCGTATTGCGTCCTTATGTGCGTGCAGAGGTGGCATGGGTTATTGAAATGCATGGTTTGTTTCAAATGCAATATTACGCCCATCATTACAATCTAGATGACAAAGGTCATTTGGCTTATAAAGATCATCCTTGGTTTGATTCTGCGCAGCGCTTTGTAGAGCTTTACGACCAAGCTGCATTTGATCCTAACTATCCTAGCAAACCTTTAAGTTATTTTGCTCCTATGGTGCGTGAAATTTTTACTCGCACTCCTTTTGACCCAGCAATTCTTAAAGAATTGCCAACCAAATAAATTCCTTAAAAAAAGATAGTTCTTAGTTATTTTTGTTTGAGTTAAGAGTATAGTTTGTACATTATTTTGTTCCACTTTTATTCTTAACTCCTATGAAAACAAAAGCCGCTGTTGCTTGGCAAGCTGGAAAGCCACTCACCATTGAAACCGTTGATTTACAAGGTCCAAAATTGGGAGAGGTGTTAGTTGAAATTAAAGCTACTGGTATTTGCCACACCGATTATTACACCCTCTCGGGCGCCGACCCAGAGGGCATTTTTCCGGCCATTTTAGGTCATGAAGGTGCTGGCATAGTGGTAGATGTAGGGCCTGGTGTTACTACTCTTAAAAAGGGCGATCATGTGATTCCGCTCTATACCCCCGAATGTCGTCAATGTAAATTCTGTTTAAGCCGAAAAACCAATTTATGCCAACTCATTCGTGGTACTCAAGGCAAAGGTTTAATGCCCGATTCTACCAGTCGTTTTAGTTTAGATGGTAAGCCAATTTTCCATTACATGGGCACTTCTACCTTTAGTAATTACACTGTCGCCCCTGAAATTTCTTTAGCTAAAATTCGCTCCGATGCACCTTTTGATAAAGTTTGTTATATTGGTTGCGGAGTCACTACCGGCATTGGAGCGGTTTTATTTACCGCCAAAGTAGAAGCGGGCGCTAACGTAGTGGTGTTTGGTTTGGGTGGGATTGGTTTAAATGTAATACAGGGTGCCAAAATGGTGGGCGCCGATAAAATTATTGGTGTCGATATCAACCCTGCACGCCAAGAAATGGCTCGCAAATTTGGCATGACTCATTTTATTAACCCTAGAGAGGTGGAAAATGTAGTTGATACTATTGTGCAACTCACCGATGGCGGAGCCGATTACAGTTTCGAATGTATTGGTAATACACAAGTCATGCGCCAAGCACTAGAGTGTACTCATAAGGGGTGGGGCCGCAGTATTATTATTGGTGTGGCTGAGGCTGGTGCTGAAATTAGTACCCGCCCATTTCAATTAGTGACTGGCCGTAAATGGGAAGGCTCGGCTTTTGGTGGCGCAAGAGGTCGTACCGATGTACCTAAAATTGTCGATTGGTATATGGAGGGCAAAATTAATATTGATGACCTTATTACGCATACCATGCCACTAGAGGACATTAACAAAGGTTTTGATCTAATGAAAAGTGGCGAATCAATTAGAGGGGTGGTCTTGTTTTAAGCTTAGATGATTAGTGTTTAACTATACTTATTATTGATTCTATGAGTTGAACTTTTAGAGGTGGCGGTTCGCAGCAATTCACTTATGAAACTTATTGTCGCTATTTAAAGTTCAACTTTTTTTATTTTTTAAACGCAAAATATTTATGCAATTATTAAGCGAACACAGATGCTTTGGTGGTTTACAAAGGTTTTACCAATTTAACTCTGAACAATTGCGTTTACCTGCAAAATTTTCAGTTTATTTACCCCCTGTAGCAGTGCACAAGCAACAAGTAGTACCGGTACTTTTATATTTAGCGGGCCTTACCTGTACCGAAGAAACCTTTATGATAAAGGCGGGTGCACAGCGATTAGCAGCCGAGCTAGGATTGGCTTTGGTATGCCCCGACACCAGCCCTAGAGGCGCTAATGTGCTTGGCGAGGCAGATTCCTGGGATTTAGGGCTAGGCGCAGGTTTTTATTTAGACGCAAGCCAAGCCCCTTGGTCAGAGCATTATCGTATGCAGTCGTATTTGCATGATGAACTAATGCCATTATTAGCCACTCAGTTGCCCATTGATTTAAGCAAATTAGGTTTGTTTGGTCATTCTATGGGTGGTCATGGTGCTTTAACCCTAGCCCTTAAATACCCCGATTGGGCAAAATCCTTGTCTGCTTTTGCTCCTATTTGTGCTCCTACACAATGTGCTTGGGGTGAAAAAGCCTTTACCGCTTATTTGGGAGAAGACCAAGCTTTATGGCAAGCACATGACGCGACTGCATTAATGCAAAA